>NZ_JBSUQM010000008.1:0-257634 GCF_054065835.1 Nocardia citri | reverse complement strand
CATGCGCCGCAGGCGCGAGTCTCGACGGCTCGGACGCGAGACACCAGGGGGCCGCGAACACGCAGCGCCGAAGGCGCTGCCAAAGACAGAGCGCCGCAGGCGCGGCAAATCAAACACAGTAGTTTGTTCGCATGGCTCGAACTCTGCTGGTTACCAATGATTTCCCGCCGCGGCCGGGCGGTATCCAGTCGTATCTGCAGGCGCTGGCCGGTGAGCTGCCGCCCGATGATCTGGTCGTCTACGCCCCGCGGTGGCGTGGCGACAGTCATCTGAAATTCGATGCCAAGCAGAAATTCCAGGTGGTGCGCCACCCGACCACGCTGATGCTGCCGACCCCGCTGGTATTGCGGCGGGCCGCGCGCCTGCTGCGCAGCGAGAACTGCGACACCGTGTGGTTCGGCGCTGCGGCACCGTTGGCACTGCTGTCGCCGATGCTGCGACGCGCGGGCGCCACCCGGATTCTGGCCAGCACCCACGGCCACGAAGTCGGCTGGTCCATGCTGCCGGGTGCACGGCAGGCGCTGCGCGTGATCGGCGAGCACACCGATGCCATCACCTATGTCAGCCGGTATACGCGCCGCCGGTTCGCCTCGGCGTTCGGGCCCGATGCCGCACTCGAATATCTGCCGCCCGGGGTCGATACCGAGACGTTTCGGCCGGATCCAGCCGCGCGCGCGGAATTGCGCGAACGCTATGGCCTCGGCGATCGCCCGACCATCCTGTGCCTGTCCCGACTGGTGCCGCGCAAGGGACAGGACGCGTTGATCGTCGCCATGCTCGAGATCCGCAAGCGAATTCCCGGTGCGGTACTGGTGGTCGCGGGCGGCGGGCCCTACGAGCCAAAATTGCACGCGCTCGCGGGGGCCCTCGACGTCACCGATGACGTGGTCTTCACCGGCCGGGTCCCATCCAGCGAACTGGCGGCCCACCACACCCTGGCCGATGTGTTCGCCATGCCGAGCCGGACTCGCGGGGCCGGGCTCGATGTCGAAGGGCTGGGCATCGTGTACCTGGAGGCCTCGGCGTCCGGAGTACCGGTGGTCGCCGGACGTTCGGGCGGTGCGCCAGAGACCGTGCTGGAAGGCAAGACCGGCCGCATCGTCGATGGACGCAAGACCACCGAGATTGCCGATGCCATTGTCGACATCCTGTCCGATCGCGCCGCTGCCGTCGCGATGGGCGCGGCGGGACGTGCGTGGGTCGAGGAACAGTGGCGCTGGGACAGCCTGGGCGCTCGGCTGCGTCAGCTGCTGCAATAAGGCGATGGCGGCTCACGGTTCACAGATGTGATCTACTACGCTCGGGCTGTGAGTGAGCGCCAGCGAATGAACCAACAACACAGCGCGCCACTGCTGGCGGAGCCGAGCGTCAGCGAGGCACGGCCGTGAGTGAGCGAAGCGAGCGAACCATGTGCCAGCGCGCTCTGCGCACGGTGGAGCCGAGCGTCGGCGAGGCGCAGCCGTGACCAGTATTCAGGTCGCTGATCAGACGTTTGTCGCCGCACCCGGGGTCGCGGTCGCCGAGATCCTGGCCGGGGAGAACAATTGGCGCCGTTGGTGGCCCGATCTCACCCTCGGAGTCAGGGAAGACCGGGCCGACAAGGGTATTCGCTGGTCGGTCGCCGGTGCGTTGACCGGAACCATGGAAGTGTGGCTGGAGCCCGCGCTGGACGGGGTGATCCTGCACTACTTCCTGCATGCCGAACCGACGGCGCCGACGCGCGATCTCGCCGCCGCCAATCGGGCACGCCGGGTGGCGGGCAGGGATATGTCGTTCGAGATCAAGGCCAGGCTGGATGCGGGCCGCGCGGCCGGTGTCGCACCGGCGCATACCACCCCGACCGCCCGCTGAGGCAGAGCACAGCAGCTGAAAGGAATCGTTGTCCGCCATGGCCGACAGGACCCAGAGGTCGATCATCATCGACGCACCGTCGCAGCGGGTGATGTCCGTCATCGCCGATCTGGAATCCTACCCGGAGTGGGTCTCGGCGGCGAAAACCGTTGAGGTGCTGGAGAAAAGCGTCGACGGCCGGGCCCGGACCGCACGCTTCGTCCTGGATGCCGGAGTCGTCAAGGACACCTACGTGCTGTCCTATACCTGGCGGCCCGACGATAAATCGGTCAGCTGGACGCTGATCAGCGGCGAACTGCAGAAGGCACAGGACGGCACCTACGAACTCATCGACCAGCCCGACGGCACCACCGAGGTGACCTATGAGCTGACCGTCGACCTGAATATCCCGATGATCGGAATGTTCAAGCGCAAGGCCGAGAAAGTAATCACCGATACCGCGCTCAAGGAACTGAAGAAACGGGTCGAAGGCTGATCGCGCACCAGCCCGAGGCGGCCGGAACTCGGGTCGAACTATTCATCGGCAAAGGCGGGGTCGGCAAAACGACTTTGGCCTGCGCTACCGCCATGGGCTATGCCCGGGCGGGGCAGCGGGTATTGGTGGCCTCGCTGGATCAGGCGCATTCGCTCGGCGACGCGCTCGGCTTCCGATTTCCGCACGATCCCGGCACCGTGTCCGGGGTCGCCGGCGTCCTGCGAGGACTCGATGTGATCGAGGTCGATTCCCTTGCGCTGCTGGAGGATCGGTTCCGCGAGGTGGTGCGGATGCTTACGACCGGCACCAACCACGATCACGGCATCGATCCGGCCGCGCTGGATCCGTCGGAGCTGACCGGATTGCCCGGCGTGCAGGAATTGCTGATGCTGGTGGAGATCACCCAGTTCGCCGCCGAGGACGACTGGGATGTGATCGTGGTGGATTGCCCGCCCTCGGCGGATATGTTGCGCATCGTCACCGCGCCGGAAACCCTGCTCGGATATGTGGAGCGGATGTGGCCGCCGCATGCGCGGGCGATGAGTGCCGTCGGCACCGATCTGCGGCGCGCGGTGCTGGCCACGACGGTGGAACGGATCGTCAAGGCGGTGACCGAAGTACGCGATCTGCTCGCCGATCACGGCCGCACCGGTGCGCGCCTGATCACCGTCGCCGAACAGGTCGCCATCGCCGAAACGGAGCGGGTCCGTTCGGCGACCGCCCTGCTCGGTCTGCGGTTGGACGCGGTGGTGGTGAACAAGGTCCTGCCCGCCGTCCCGCCGCCGACCGCACTGGAGGTGGCCTCCCATCCCGCGGTGCAGTGGTATCTGAATCGACGCGCCGAACAATTGGATGTGGTGAACCGGCTGCAACGGGGTATGAACGGGATACGGGTACTGATCGCCCAGCACACCGGGCCCGAACCGGTAGGGCTCACATCGCTGTCCGCGCTGTCGTATGCGATGGGCCCGGGTGAGCGGTTGAATGGCGACTCCATGCTGGGCGACAATCCGGCGGAGGTTCGCACAAGTTCCGGCGAGCCGGTGGTTCGATTGGAATCGGGCACCGGTCTGCATTCGGTATACGCGTTGCGGATGCACTTGCCCGTCGTCGATCCGGCGACGCTGCGACTGGGACGAGTGGAGGACGATTTGATCGTAGGAGCGGACGGGGTCCGACGCCGGGTGCGCCTGGCGCCGGTATTGCGACGGTGCACGGTCGATGGCGCCGAACTCGATAACGGCCATCTGATCGTGCGTTTCCACCCGGACCCGGAAGCGTGGCCGGTATGACCGAATCGGACGGCTGGCCCGGCGGCGCCGAGCCCGGTGACAGCCTCGGCGATTTCGCCGCGGAATTGAAGCTGCTGGCCGAGGCCGTGCTCGAACGGGTCGAACCCGTGCTGCGCCGCGCCGCCGACGGACAGCCGGACTGGTCGAGTTGCAGTTGGTGCCCGGTCTGCGCGGCCGCCGCGCTGGTGCGCGGTGAGCGTCACGATGTGCTCGCGGTGGTGGCCGATCACGGGACCGCGATCGTCACGGTGCTGCGCGAGGCGCTGGCCGGGGTGCCGGTTGATCCGGTAATGCCCGACGACAGTGTGCCGCACGATCATTCGTTCGCCACCGAACAGCACCACGAGGCACCGGATTCCGAATCCACACCCGTCGAAGCGGATACCCGCGCACGGCAGGCGACCTCGGTCGGGCGCAAGCGATCCCGCTATATCGGCATCCCCGTAACGATCAAGGCATGACGGCGCGAGCAGCGGATGCGCGACCGCTGACCGTCGGTATCGACGTCGGCGGCACCAATATTCGCGCATCGGTGGTCGATGGCGACGGTGAGGTGCTCGACACCGTGGTAGCGCCGACACCGCATTCGGCGCGGGCCCTGGAGAACGCGCTGGACCGCGCGGTCCGCGAGCTGTGCCGCCGGCACCCGATCGCCGCGGTCGGCCTCGCGGTGGCCGGATTCATCAACGCCGATCGCTCGACGGTGCGCTTCGCACCGCACCTACCTTGGCAGGACGCCCCGGTCGCGCAGCGGCTCACCGAGCGTCTCGAACTACCGGTGATTCTCGAACACGATGCCAATGCCGCCATGTGGGCCGAATACCGATTCGGCGCGGCGGCGGGCGGGCACAATTCGGTGCTCGTCGCGATCGGCACCGGCATCGGCGCGGCCCTGCTCATCGATGGCGAACTGTATCGGGGCACGCACGGTATCGCACCGGAGCTGGGCCATCTGCAGGTGGTGCCGCAGGGCCGGTCCTGTCCGTGCGGTAAGCGGGGCTGTTGGGAAAGGTATTGCAGCGGAACGGCTCTGGTCGATACCGCGATCGAAATGCTGGCCACGGATCCGGTGCATTCGACGGTGCTGGCGCGCGAGGTGCTGCGCGACCCCGGTTCGTTGACCGGCCGCCGGGTGGCCGGGGCCGCCCAGGACGGCGACCCGTTGGCCGTGGCGGTCATGGCCGATTTCGCCCGCTGGCTCGGGCTCGGGCTGGCGTTCGTCAGCGATATCTTCGATCCCGGGCTGATCGTAATCGCCGGTGGCGTAAGCAGTTCGGCGCCATTGTTCCTGGACGAGGCGCGCGAGGAGTACGCGCGGTCGATCACCGGATCGGGGCATCGGCCACTCGCCCGGATTCGGACCACACAGCTCGGTGAGGCAGCGGGGATGATCGGCGCGGCGGAACTCGCCAGAGCCGCCCTCGCCGAGACCGGCCGCAGCCGTTCCTGGGTGGCTCGTTCCACCCACTGAGTTCGATCGCGGCGCTCCCGGGGGCCTCGGTGGTCATGCTTGCGCTACCGCCTGCGGGCCCGTCGCTCACGCCGCGGGCGGTGCGGTATCAGTCCTCGAGAACATGTGGTGAGATCCGCCGCTCCGGTTGGATGTGATCTGTACCCAGCGGTAAAGTCGGCAACTAACGGCTGTATCCGTAAACGATCCCGCCCGCGGGGGTTAGGACGCCATGCTGTACTGGATGCTGAAGTATCTGTTCCCGGGACCGTTCATGCACCTCTACAACCGTCCGACGGTCGAAGGCGTGGAGCATATCCCGGCCGACGGACCGGCCATCGTGGCCGGGAACCACTTGTCCTTCTCGGACTGGTTGTTCGCTCCCCTGATGAGCCCGCGTCGCATCAGCTATCTCGCCAAGGCCGAGTACTTCACCGCCCCCGGCTTCAAGGGTCGGCTGCAGAAGTTCTTCTTCAGCGCCACCGGCCAGTACCCGATCGACCGCAGTGGCGCCGACGCGGCCGAGGACGCGCTCAACGCCGCACGCAAACTGCTCGACAAGGGTCACCTCGTCGGCCTCTACCCGGAGGGCACCCGCTCCCCCGACGGTCGCCTGTACAAGGGCAAGACCGGTCTGGCCCGCCTCGCGCTCGAAACCGGTGTTCCCGTTATCCCGGTCGCTGTCATCGGTACCTTCGAGGTCTGCCCGCCCGGCCCGTTCCGCTGGCGCCGCCATAAGGTCACCGTCAAATTCGGTACCCCCATCGACTTCTCCCGCTACGAAGGTATGGGCGGCAACCGCTTCGTCGAACGCGCCGTTACCGATGAGGTCATGTACGAGCTCATGCAGCTCGGCGGCCAAGAATACGTCGACGTCTACGCCGCCAGCCTGAAGAAGGGCGTCCCCAGCGGTTCCGCCCCTGAAGCAACCCGCATTCCCGAGACGGCCGCCAGCTAGCGCCGCACAATCCCCCGCGAGCCCGGTGCCGAACGCACCGGGCTCGTTCGGTTTTCGGCGATTCCACAGCCCGTCGTGCACCACCGCGCGGATATCGTCGAGTCGTGACGGTGCGCGCAAAGATTTGCGGGATCAGGTCCGAAGACGATCTGCGGATCGCGCTGGCCGCCGGTGCCGACGCCGTCGGGTTCATCTCCGGGATCACCCATTTCAGCGAGGATGCCCTCGACGCCGAGCACGCGGCGGCGCTGTCGCGACTCGCTCCGCCGTTCGTCACCCGTGTCCTGGTCACCCATTTGGAGGACGCCGCCGCGATCGTGAGTCTGGCCGACCGCGTCGGTGTGGACGCGATCCAGATCCACGGGCTTGTCACGATCGACACCGTTTGTGAAGTCCGAAAGAACGCCGGCGGCCGGAAGATCATCACGGCGGTGCACGTCACCGGGCCGGAGGCCGTCGATGCCGCACGCTGTGCCGCCGCGAATTGCGATGCGGTACTGCTCGATTCGCGTACCGCGGACCGATTGGGCGGCACCGGCCGCACTCACGACTGGTCGGTGAGTGCGGCTGTCGTGACCGCGCTGCGCGAACTGGGCTGCCCGGTCGTCCTCGCCGGTGGTCTCGGTCCGGACAATGTCGCCGATGCCATCACGCGGGTGCGTCCGTTCGCGGTGGACGTCAACAGCGGAGTCGAAGCAGCCACCGGGGATAAAGATCCCGCCGCGTGTGCGGCGTTCGTGGCGGCAGCGCATCGCCAGGCCTGCGGCGTTCGCACCGGGGTCCCACGGCTATGAGCGCCTGCGAGCAGCGTTGCCGCGGTGACATGGCTGCCCGCGGACTGCGGCGCCGATGCTAGAGATAAACATGGCGACACAGGCAGCGCTGGCCACGGGCAATGCCACATGGTGAGCCGCCGGTGAGTTCCGCACGGCCCGAAGATTCCGCATCACTCCGGTTCGGGGTCTCCGGGCATCCGAGGTCCCGGTCGGTCCCGGAATGATCATCGAAGTGCCATGCTGGTAGGCAGACAGTTCCGAGCGGTATGGGAGCGAATCATGAGTTTTCAGAAGATTCCAGCCGGGACCCGAGGATCTCGACCGCCCTCGCCCAATCCGGTGTTCCGGATCCTCATCCGGGCGATGGAGCGATATCACCGCTTCCGGCACGACCGGTTCCTGGGGATGGACTTGGTGTATCTGACCACCGTCGGCGCGAAGAGCGGTCAGGAACGTCGGGTGACGGTGAGCCGATTTCCGGCGGATGACGGCGGCTGGCTGATCGTCGCCTCGATGGGCGGCGCGATCCAACATCCGGGCTGGTACCACAATATCGCCGCACATCCCGATCAGGTGTGGGCCGAGGTGGGCGGTACCAAGTACCACGTCACGGCCGAACAGTTGGACGGCGACCAACGGGAACGCGCCTGGCAGCAGATCACCGCCGTGCAACCGCGCTACCTCGGCTATGAGAAGAAGACCGACCGCCTCATCCCGATCCTCGAACTCCGACCGCGCAGCTGACACCGGGCACCTGTTGGCCGCACCGACGGTGGGAGTTCACATTATGTTGGACTCGCTGCGCGAAGCTGGGCGAATGACTGGCTCGGACTTCGGCATCTCCCGGCGCACCCTGCTGCGTACCTCCGCCCTCGGTCTCGCCGCGGTCCCCGCTCTGGCCGCCTGCTCGAACGACGGACCCGCGCTGGTCCGCCCGCGCCCGAAACTCACTCACGGTGTCGCGGTGGGCGATCCGCGCACCGACGGCGCGCTGATCTGGGCGCGCTCCGATCAGCCCGCGAAGCTGATCGTCGAGACCGCCGCCACCGAATCCTTCACCGACGCCAAACGATTCACCGGCCCGCTCCTCACCCCGGATTCCGACGGCACCGGACGCGTGCGCGTCAACGGTCTGCCCGCGGGCAAGCAGGTGCACTACCGGGTCATCCTCGAAACCGAAGACGGTGCCACCTCCGAGCCGATCACCGGGGTCTTCCGCACCGTGCCCACCGGTGCGTCCGATATCAGGCTGCAGTGGTCCGGCGATGTGGTCGGCCAGGGCTACGGCATCAACCCCGAACTCGGCGGTATGAAGATCTTCTCCGCCATGGCCGCACGCGACCCGCATCTGTTCATCCACTCCGGTGACTCGATCTACGCCGACGTGCCACTGCAGGAATCGGTGACGCTGCCCGACGGCCGGATCTGGCGCAATACCGTCTCCGAGGCGAAAAGCGCTGTCGCGCAGACCCTGGACCAGTTCCGCGGCAACTACGCCTACAACCTGACCGACCAGAACTACCGCCGCTTCAACACCGCGGTCGCCCAGGTGGTCCAGTGGGACGACCACGAAACCGTCAACAACTGGTACCACGGCGGGCTCGTCGCCGAGACCAAGGGCTACAGCGAGCGCAGCATGGACACGCTCGCGATCCGCTCCTGGCAGGCCTTCCACGAGTGGATGCCGCTGGAGCCCAAAGAGGCGGTCGACGGCCGCCTCTACCGCAAGATCTCCTACGGTCCGCTGCTGGACATCTTCGTGCTGGATATGCGGACGTATAAGGACACCAACGACATCGACAACGGACCCAGCGGACGCATCTTCGGTCCGGAACAGACGACGTGGCTCATCGAGGGGCTGCGCGAATCCAAGGCCACCTGGAAGATCATCGCCAATGACCTACCGCTCGGCCTTGTCGTCAAGGACGGTGAACAGAAGGTGACGGCCTACGAGGGCCCCGCCAATGGTGATAACGGCGCCCCCTCCGGCCGGGAAACCGAAATCGCGCAAGTACTCTCGGCGAACAAGGCGAACAAGGTACGCGGTGTGGTCTGGCTGACCGCGGATGTGCACTACACCGCGGCCCACCACTATTCGCCCGAGCGCGCCGCCTTCACCGACTTCGACGAGTTCTGGGAGTTCGTGTCCGGACCGCTGAATGCCGGTGCGTTCGGCCCGAATCCGCTCGACGGCACCTTCGGTCCGGAGGCGGTATTCGTGCACGCGCCAGCTGTTCAGAACGCCTCACCGCTGGACAGCTTCCAACATTTCGGTGAGGTGCTGATCGATGGCAAGTCAAGGGAACTGACGGTCAATCTGTGCGATGCGACCGGATCCGTCCTGTTCAGCCAGCGGCTGGCGCCGCCGGTCCGGTAACCGACAAGATCGAACGAGCATCGGAGCCCGCGCTGTGGTTAGCTTTCGATCCATGAGCACGCCGCACACTGTCGCCGCCGAAGAATATCTACCTCGTGACACCGCGGATGTCGTTCGCACAGTGCGGAATTCACGCGGGCGCGCGGAGAGCCTCACGGTGCGTGGCGGCGAACCCATCGACGACGGTCTGTTGTTACCGGATCCGCGCACGGTGCTGTCACTGCGAAAGATGAATGCGGTGCTCGATATCAACCTCGGCAGGCGCACCGTGCGTGTGCAGGCGGGCGCCAAACTCTCCGATATCGATCGGCGCCTCGGCGCGCACGGGCTCGGTCTGCCGATCATCGGCGACCACCGCGATATCACCGCGGGCGGTTTCGCATCGGTCGGCGGTGTCAGCACGGCATCGCACAAGTACGGCATGTTCATCGATCAGATCGTGGACCTGGAGTACGTCGATCCGGACGGCCGCATCGGCACCTGCGGACGCAGCCACCACACCGAGCGCTTCCATCGGATCCTCGGCGCGGGCGGGCGCGCGGGCATAATCACCGCGCTCACTCTCGATGTGGTCGATATCGATAAAGACCACACGTGGCTCACCACCGATGCCGACCGCTTCCTGGACTTCGACTCCTTCGTCGAACACGCCTACGCCGAAATCGCCCGGCCGGGCAATGTCACACTGCAGGTCGGTCGTTGGGTCGATACCGCGCCGCTGAAGGTGTCGCGTCCGGTCGGCACCGGCCATGTGCAGCTGGGCACCGTTCGGTTCGGTCAGTGGTCGAGCTTGTACCCCACTACGCCCACGCGCTCGCTGCGCGCGCGCCGAGAGGTCGGCACCAAGACCAGGAAGTCGCTGGGCGTCATCGCCTCGGCCGCGGGCGGCCGCGCGGGCGCACCGGTGCGCAATGCCGCGGCGGGCGCGCTCATGTTCGCCCCGAAGGTGCTGACACTGCGAGATGCGGAGTACCTGGCCGATACCGTCATCAGCTCCTCGGAACGCGGACCCGCCTACCGGGTCGCGATTTTCGCGCCGCTGTCGACCTACACCTCGGTCTTCTACCGACTGCACGATCTATTTGCTGGGCACCGAGAGCGGACCGGATACTTCACGGTCATCTCGGCGATGACCTACGGCGTGCGCTCGAAGTACCTGCGCGAGGAGGCACAAGCCCGTGGACTCGCGGTCGAGGATCACGGACTGATCACCTTCACCTGCCGTTTGCGGCCCTCGGCGCTGCCCTCAGAACTGTTGCGCGACATCGTCACCGGAATAGATGAGATCTGCGCATCCGAACACGCCCTGCGGTACGACTCCGCAGATTAGACTAGGTCGCGCCGCATATAGTCGCCAACAAATAGCTTCACCGTCATCCGGCGGTTCGGCTATTTATTGGTGACGCGGTCGGCTTCGGCACTGTCGGCGGGGTGTCGATGCGTTGGTTCAGCCCATCTACGGTGAAGGTTGCTCTGATGCTCGAATTCCGCACTGCTCCACACCGTTTGCCGGACCGTCGGCGTCAGCGACCCGACTCCATCTACGGTCTGCGGATTCTCGTGACGGATGCGTGTTCCGAAATCGGTCGCGCTACCGCCACGCTGCTGGCCAAGCAGGGCGCGCAGGTGCTGCTGGTCGCCCGGCGCGCAGATCAACTTGTCGCCACCTGCAATCAGATCGTCGATGCGGGCGCTGCGGCGAATTGGTTTCGCTGCGATATCTCCGCACTCGGTGATGTCGATCAGCTCGTCAGCTGGGTGCTCAGCGATTTCGGCCGCGTCGACGTGCTGATCAACAATGCGGGCCGCCCGCCGCGCCGACCGGTCTCGCAATCGCTGGACCGCTTCCGCGACTACCAGCGCATGATGGCGACAAACTACTTCGGTCCGCTGCGCCTGACGCTCGGCCTGCTGCCCGCCATGCTGGAATCCGGCTCCGGCCAGGTAATCAATGTCGGCCCGTGGAACCTGAAGTCCGGCGCCACACCGAATTCCGCCTCCCACGCCAGCGCCCAGGCGGCCTGGACCACCTTCGGTCAATGCGCGGACGCCGAACTCACACCCCACGGCATCCAGGTGACCGCCGTCCACTACCCGGCCGTCCAACCCGACACCGGCACCATCGCGCACTACGTCACCGAACCCGCACTGGAACCGACCGACGCCGCCCGCCTGATCGAAACAGCCATCCGCACCCGCCCAGCCCGCCTCGAACCCCGCTTCGCACGCACCCTACGCGGACTGGCGGGCATCGCACCGCGCTCTACCAACCGCATCCTCTCCCGCCTCGCCCGCGCAGACATGTCCGCGTGAGCACCTTCGACAAGAGCCTCGAGATTCGTGCTGCGCGCACCGATCGACGCACTGGTCCCGAAGCCCGATCGCGATCATTCGTCACAACGCCGTGCGTACCTCGGCGCTCGCCACCGTCACGCGGGTGAGACTGCACCGAAACGCCGAGGCGCCCCACCGGATTCCGGTGAGGCGCCTCGGAAAGAGCTATTCGCTCAGTGCTTCTCGGGGCCGAGGTAGTACTCGAAGACCAGACCGGCGGCCGCGCCGAGGATGCAGACCACACCGATGCCGATCAGCCAGAACTGGAAGAACGCCAGGCCGAGGGCGGTGATGGAGCCCGCGGCGGCCAGGGTGATAGGCCAGAAGCTGCCGGGCGAGAAGAAGCCCAGATCGCCCGCGCCGTCCGCGATCTCGGCATCCTCGTAGTCCTCCGGACGCAGGTCGAGACGACGCGCGACGAAACGGAAGTAGGTGCCGATGATCAGCGACAGACCGGCGGTCAGCACCGTCGCGGTGGTGCCGGCCCACTCGACTCCGGTCCGCGACTGGCCGGTGAAGTAGCCGTACACGACCGCCACGATGATGAAGAACACCGTGAGCAGTTCGAAAATCCGCGCTTCGATCTTCATATCAGGTCAGTCCTCACTTGCTCTCTACCGCGGACGCGCTCTTGGTGTCGCGCTTGGTGTTGAACGGCTGGGTGGAGGTCGCGACCGGGGATTCACCGATGGACTCGAGCGCCTCGGCGTTGGTCTTACCCGCCTTGCGCGCATCGATGTACTTGGTGAACTTCTCCGGCGATACCGCACGGACCTCGAAGTTCATCATCGAGTGGAAGGTGCCGCACATCTCGGCGCAGCGGCCGACGAACGCGCCTTCCTTCTCGATCTTGGTGATCTGGAAGACGTTGTCGGAGTGGTTTTCCTTCGGGTTCGGCATCACGTCGCGCTTGAACAGGAACTCCGGCACCCAGAAGGCGTGCACCACATCGGCTGCGGCCAGCTGGAATTCGACGACCTTGTTGGTCGGCAGCACGAGCACCGGGATCTCGGAGCTGGAGCCGACGGTCTCGACCTTGTCGTAGTGCAGGTAGGACAGGATGTCGTTCTCCGGCTTGCCGTGCACCGGGCCCGGCTGCGGGTGACCGTCCTTGGTCCGCTCCTTGTACTCCTGCAACTGCTCCTGGTTGGCGTCCTCGCGGGCCTTATCGATGCCGTCGAAGCGGTAGCCGTCCTTGAAGTCGACATTGCGGTAGCCGAACTTCCAGTTCCACTGGAAGGCGGTCACGTCGACGGTCACGTCCGGGTCGGCGACCTTTTCGTGCACGTAGTTCTGCACGACCACGGTGAAGTAGAACAACACCGCGATGATGACGAACGGCACGGCCGTGTAGGTCAGCTCCAGCGGCACGTTGTAACCGGTCTGGCGCGGGAACTCCGGGGAGTCCTTCTTCTTGCGGTGGAAGGTGACGGTCCAGAAGGTCAGACCCCACACCAGCACGCCCATCGCCAATGCCGCGATGACCGACCAGGTCCACAGTTCCCGCATCCGGGTGGCCTGCGGCGTAATGCCCGAGGGCCAGCCGAATCGCAGCACAACATTGTCGATCGAGCAGCCCGAGACGAGCATCGCGGTGATCCCCAGGGACACCGCCAGCCCGACCCGCCGAAGGAGACGGCTGGGGGGATGGTTGGCCGACGAAGTCGGCGGGGCGGGTAAATACCGCCGACCCTTCACGGGGCGTGCCCCGATCTCGTCGCTCGCCTTGTGCGCCACGCTCACGCCTTCCTGGTCGCCACACATTCCGACAGTGCACCGCTCGGGTTGCGATCGCCCGGCGGTACGTCCTAAGCAGGTTCAGGGCATTCCGTCGACCGCTTGTTTCGCGCGCGATCCAACTGAGAATGTCCTGAGTACTACGCAGCGTAGACCAAACCGGCGCCCCGTCTGACGTCGGGTCGCATTCGACACTCCACCGATGCGGAGGTTGATCCGGTCACCCGGACATCGTCGCAGTACAAGGCGTGCGCCGCGGCCGAATCAGGCAGGTGCGATGCAGGCGAGCACAACATTTCGGGGTGTGGGCGCGGCACACGGATCCGTCCGGTGCGGCATACTCGGACACGAGTTTTCGTCCTGTGCGCCCACTGATCGGGCGCAGCCATCCAGTGAATCGGGCGAGTGCCCGGACCAAGTAGGAAACGAGGTTGCCGACACCGTGTGTGGACTGCTCGGATTTCTGACATCTGATGCGGCAACCGACGACCGCCGAGGACGGCAGCCAGCGGAGCTGGCGGGGTGGGTGAACACAGTGGAGCGGGTGTACGACGCCCTGCACTGCGTGCGCCATCGCGGCCCGGACGAGCGCGGTACCTGGCACGACGATCATGTGATCTACGGCTTCAACCGGCTGTCGATCATCGATATCGAGCATTCGCACCAGCCGCTGCGCTGGGGACCGGCGCAGAACCGGGAGCGCTACGCGCTGACGTTCAACGGTGAGATCTACAACTACATCGAGATCCGCGAGGAACTCGCGAAGGCCTATGCCGAGGAGTATCCGGACGGCAGGATCTTCGAGACCGCGGGCGATGGCGAGGCGATCGTCGCGGCCTTCCACTATTGGGGTCCGGAGGCGGTGCGCAAGCTGCGCGGCATGTTCGCGTTCGCGATCTGGGATACCGAAACCCGAGAGCTGTTCCTGGCGCGCGATCCGTTCGGGATCAAGCCGCTGTTCCTGGCGACGGGC
Organism: Nocardia citri; assembly: GCF_054065835.1. Taxonomy (NCBI): domain Bacteria; kingdom Bacillati; phylum Actinomycetota; class Actinomycetes; order Mycobacteriales; family Nocardiaceae; genus Nocardia; species Nocardia citri. Next base: position 243,411 of record NZ_JBSUQM010000008.1, on the reverse strand, counting down.
CCCGGCGGGACCGCGTTCGGCAGTGAAAAGAAGAGTCTGCTGGAGCTGTTGCCGGCCCTCGGGCTGTCCGATGCGCTGGATCCGCGGGCGCTCGAGCACTACACGGTGCTGCAGTACGTGCCGGAGCCGGAGACCCTGCACAAGGACATCCGCCGCCTGGAATCCGGGCACTACGCGACCGTGCGGGCGGGCGAGGCGCCGCAGATCACCCGCTACTTCGATCCGCAGTTCACGGGGCGGGCCTTCGCGCCCGGTTCGGCGGCCGCCCGCTATCGCGAAATCGCCGAGGCCCTGGAGGACTCGGTCGCCAAACATATGCGCGCGGATGTGACGGTCGGATCGTTCCTGTCCGGCGGCATCGATTCCACCGCCGTGGCGGCGCTGGCCATGCGGCACAATCCGAAGCTGATCACCTTCACCACCGGCTTCGAACGCGAGGGCTACTCCGAGGTCGATGTAGCCGCCGAGAGCGCCGAGGCGATCGGCGCGCGGCATATCGTGAAGGTGGTCTCCCCCGCCGAATTCGCGGCCGCGATCCCGGAAATCGTCTGGTACCTCGACGATCCCGTGGCCGATCCGGCGCTGGTTCCGCTGTACTTCGTGGCCAAGGAGGCCCGCAAGCACGTCAAGGTGGTGCTCTCCGGTGAGGGCGCGGACGAGCTGTTCGGCGGCTACACGATCTATCGGGAACCGTTGTCGCTCAAGCCCTTCGAGTACCTGCCGGGCGGGCTACGCAAGCTGGCGGGCAAGCTCTCGGACCGGATTCCGGACGGTACGCGCGGTAAGAGCCTGCTGCACCGCGGTTCGCTCACCCTGGAGCAGCGCTACTACGGCAATGCGCGCAGCTTCAGCGATGCGCAGTTGCGTGCGGTGCTACGCGAGTTCCGCCCGGAGTGGACCCATCAGGATGTCACCGCGCCGATCTACGCGCAGTCGCGCGGTTGGGACCCGATCGCGCGTATGCAGCATCTCGATCTCTACACCTGGCTGCGCGGTGACATCCTGGTCAAGGCCGACAAGGTGACCATGGCGAATTCGCTCGAGCTGCGTGTGCCCTTCCTGGACTCCGAGGTGCTGAAGGTCGCCGAGCAGCTGTCCTTCGAGCAGAAGATCACCAAGGAGACCACGAAATACGCACTGCGCCAAGCGCTGGAGGGCATCGTCCCACCGCATGTGCTGCACCGGGCGAAACTGGGGTTCCCGGTCCCGCTGCGGCATTGGCTGCGCGGCACCGAACTATACGACTGGGCGCACCTGCAGATCGCCGAATCGCAGACCGATCATCTGCTGGACAAGGGCGCGATCAAGGGCATGCTCGAAGACCATCGCGCGGGCCGCGGCGACCACAGCCGCCGCCTGTGGACCTTGCTGGTCTTCATGGTCTGGCACGGCATCTTCGTCGAAAAGCGCATCACCCCCGACATCCAGGAGCCGGTCTACCCGGTCTCGCTGTAGTCACCCTCCGCCGCGCACGTTTCGCACGCCGCCCACCGATTCGCGGGCGAATTCGTGCGCGGCGCGACAGCGCGTGCGCGGCACAGCGGCCGCAGTGACGCAGCGCCGCCGTTTCGGCGCACTACGACTGTGCCGCGTACCTTCGCGCGCCACGCACGGGTTACTCGGCGAATTCGTGCGCGGCGCGCCGAGACGTGCGCGGCGGCGCCGGCTTCGCCGAGTGCTTATCGAAGCACATGCGAACAGCCGCACCAGGATGCGGTGCGGCCGTTCGGGTTTGCGTCGTTCAGAGTATGGGCTTGATATCCGCCGCGGCTTCGGGGCCGTAGGCCTTGGCGAGGCGTTCGAGGGCGTCGTCCTTGTTGAGGGTCCACTCCTGGGTGCCCATGGTCTCGAGTACGAGAACCGCGATGAGCGAACCCAATTGCGCGGAGCGCTCCAGCGACAGTCCGGTGGTGTGGCCGGTGAGGAAGCCCGCGCGGAAGGCGTCACCGACGCCGGTTGGCTCGACCTTGTTCACCTCGGGGACCACACCGACGGTCACCTCGGTGCCGTCGCGGTCGAAGATCTGCACACCGTCCTTGCCGAGCGTGGTAACCCGGATACCGACCTTGCGCGCGATTTCTTCCTCGCTCAGACCGGTCTTCTGCAGCAGCAGCGCCCATTCGTACTTATTGGTGAAAAGGTACGCGGCGCCATCGATCAGCTGTACGGCCTGATCGCCGTCGAGGCGGGCCAGTTGCTGGGACGGGTCGGCGGCGAACGGGATGCCGAGTTCACGGCATTCGGCGGTGTGACGCAGCATCGCCTCGGGGTCGTTGGCGCCGATGAGCACCAGGTCGAGAGTGTACTGCTCGGCGAGTTCACCGATCGAGATGTCGCGGGCCTCACTCATCGCACCCGGGTAGAACGAGGCGATCTGGGCCATATCGTCATCGGTGGTGCAGACGAACCGCGCGGTATGCGCCTGGTCGGAGATCTTGACAGTCGAGCAGTCGACACCGTGCTTGTCCAGCCAGGCGCCATACTCCGCGAAATCGGCGCCGACCGCGCCGACGAGCAACGGGGTGCGATTGAGCACGCCCATGGCGTAGGCGATATTGCCCGCGACACCGCCCCTGCGGATCTGCAGATCATCGACGAGAAAGCTCACCGAAACGTGGTCGAGCTGATCGGCCAGCAGTGCGTCGGCGAACCGTCCGGGGAAACGCATGAGATGGTCGGTCGCTATGGACGCGGACACGGCGATAGACACGAGGCTGGGCCCCTTCGAGTAGGCGGCAGACGACGAACGGCGCGGGACCGAACCCGCGCCTTCACCGTATCAACTGGCGCATCCGCCGAACACCAATGACTTCTTCGCCGCGGCGACAATCGGCCGGCGACCGAGGTGTCAGTTGAAGGAGTCGCCGCAGGCGCAGGAACCCGTGGCGTTCGGGTTGTCGATGGTGAAGCCCTGCTTCTCGATGGTGTCGACGAAGTCGATCGAGGCGCCCTGCACGTACGGCGCGCTCATCCGGTCGACGGCCAGCGTGACACCGCCGAAGTCGACGGTCAGGTCACCGTCGAGCGAGCGGTCGTCGAAGAAGAGCTGGTAGCGCAGGCCGGCGCAACCCCCGGGCTGCACGGCGATGCGCAACGCGAGGTCGTCGCGACCCTCTTGGTCGAGCAGCGCCTTGGCCTTGCTGGCGGCGGCATCGGTCAGAGTCACACCGTGGGTGGTCGTCTCGTCTTGCACAGTCATGAACTCTCCTCAGGACAGCTTGTTCAACCCGTGAACAGCGCACGGCTCGTGGTCTGTCAACACTACTCAGCAGGCTGCTATTCCCCATCTTGCCACCACCGGGTGCCGCGGTGGACACAACCTCCCACCGACCTCGTTTCCGACGGGGTACGACATCGAATAGCCTGGTCGCGTGAAATTGTTCCGTCGCGGCGAGTCCAGCACCACCGACGAGAGCGCCGACCAGACGGCGGGCTCGGACGGCGGCTCGACCGCAGTCTCCACCACCAAAGCCACCACCGCCACCGAGGGCAAGGGCCGACCGACGCCGAAACGTCGTGACGCCCAAGGCAAGCGGCGCGGTCCAGTAGCCCCGGCTCCGCTCACCGCGAAGGAGGCCCGCGCCCGGCGCAGGGCCACGCGCGGTAGCCGTGCGGACCGCAAGGCGGCCTCGACCGAGCGTCGGCTGGCGGCCCAGGACCGGCGCGCCAGGATGCTGGCCGGTGAGGACAAATACCTGCTGCCCCGCGATCAGGGCCCGGTGCGGGCCTTCGCGCGCGATATCGTCGATGCCCGGCGCAACCTGGTCGGATTGTTCATGCCGATGGCGCTGGTCTTGATCCTGTCGATGTTCGTCGCGCCCGCGCTGCAGTCGATTGTGACGCTGGCCATGCTGGTGATGATGGTCTTCATGATCGCCGAGGGATTCCTGCTCGGCCGGATCGTCAACGCTCGAGTGCGTGAGCGTTTCCCGGACAGCATCGATACCGGCTACAAGCTGGGCTGGTATGCCTTCGTCCGCGCCTCGCAGATCCGCAAGATGCGGGCGCCGAAGCCGCGGGTCGGGCCCGGCGACGCTGTGTGATCTGCGGCGCCGCGTGTTCGACGGCCCGCCAATGTCGGGCCCTCAATGGTGCTGGGAGCGGGCGAGGATGGCGGACAGATCGGATTGCAGGCGCTGAGCGTCGCGATCGATGACATCCGCTGATCCGGCGTAACCGCCGCCTCGTGTGATGATGACCGCGAAGCCCACCACTACCGCCATGCTTACGAGAAAAGTAATCATGGCAGTAATTTTGCGCTCGGCGATTTAGCGCCGATAGTGGCTGTTCTGACATAGTTCACAAAGATCCAGCCAGGTACGCTGACTGCATGCTGTCCAAGGTCGCAGTGGTGCTCGCCGAACGTCTGGCCATGTTCGAATTCGGCGTGGTCTGTGAGGTTTTCGGACTCGATCGGACCGCCGACGGACTGCCCGGATTCGATTTCAAGGTATGCGGGGCCGACCCGGGCAAGCCACTGCCGTCGACGACCCCCGGTGTCACCGTTACACCGCAGTTCGGGCTGGAGGAATTGGCGAAGGCCGATCTAGTGGCGATTCCGGCCTTTCCCGTATCGGCCTTCGAGCAGGGACTCGATCCGCGGGTTGTCGGCGCGATCCAGGCGGCGTCGGATGCCGGTGCGACTGTACTCACCGTATGTTCCGGTGCGTTCCTGGCCGGAGCGGCCGGACTGCTCGACGGTCGCAAATGCACCACGCACTGGCGCCATGTCGACCAGTTGGCGGCACAGTTTCCGCTGGCTACCGTCGATCCCGATGTGTTGTTCGTCGACGAGGGGAATCTGATCACCTCGGCGGGCACGGCCGCCGGAATCGATGCCTGTCTGCATCTGGTGCGCCGGGAGATCGGCAGTTCCGTCGCGAATGCGATCGCGCGGCGGATGGTAGTGCCGCCGCAGCGCGACGGCGGGCAACGCCAATTCATCGAACGTCCGGTGCCCGAATGCACCTCCGACAGTCTCGGCTCCACATTGCAGTGGATGAACGAGAATCTCGACCTGCCGCACACCATCGACGATCTGGCGGCCCGCTCGATGATGTCCACCCGCACCTTCGCCCGTCGCTTCGCCGCCGAAACCGGAACCACACCGGTCAAATGGCTGACCAATCAGCGGGTGCTGTACGCGAAGCATCTGCTGGAGGATACCGACGAGGGCCTGGAACAGATTGCCGCCCAATCGGGCTTCGGATCCGGTGCGCTGCTGCGGCATCACTTCCAGAAGGTCGTCGGTATCGCGCCGACCGAGTATCGCCGCCGGTTCGGCGGCACGGAGCCGACCGAGCAGCGGCCCTGAGCCTGCCGGATTGATACGGTGCTGTCGTGTCGGACCGCTCATCCACCAGCAGCCGCGCGCACCGCATCCTCGTACTCGGCGGCGCGCGATCCGGTAAGTCGACGTTCGCGGAGGTATTGGCGGCCGAGGGCGGCCCGGTGCGCTATGTCGCCACCGCGATTCCCGATCCGGCCGATCTCGACTTCGCCGAGCGCATCGCCCGGCACCGCGACCGCAGGCCAGCGGACTGGACGGTCCTCGAAAGCGCCGATCCGGTAACGGTTCTCACCGCCGCTGCCCCGGCCGGGACCACACTGATCGACGATATCGGCACCTGGCTCACCTCCCGTATCGATGTTCGCGAGGCCTGGGATGCCCCACCCGGCACCATCGCCCCCGACGCGGACGCCTTGGTCGCCGCCGTCGCCGACTATCCCGGCCGCTTGGTGATCGTCACTGCGGAAGTAGGCATGGGCGTCGTCCCCGCCACCCGCTCCGGCCGACTCTTCCGCGACGAAATCGGCGCACTCAACCAACGCCTCGCACGCACCTGCGACGAAGCCTTCTTGATTGTCGCCGGGCTCCCCCTCCGCCTGAAATAGGACCACACGGCTGCGGCGATCACGTCGCGTCACCTGCGAAACCCGCGCCCCGACAGGGTGTCGCACCAACCGCGCGGTATGTGCCGTGCGGACGGTCGGGCGGTGGCCGCAGGCGCGCGGGACGAGACATCGTGCGGGGTGGGTGGTGCGGATGGTCGGGGTCGCGGCAAGATTGGGCCGGATATGGACTGCGGCGCAGGAAATGAACTGCCCCGACCCGGAAAGGCTCGATAGTGACAGACGGATTCGGACCGGTTGTGCCACCCGATGCGGGGATTCGGGCGGCGGCGGAGCAGCGGCAGGCGCAGCTGACCAAACCCGGTGGGGCGCTCGGGCGGCTCGAGACGCTCGGCAATTGGGTATCGGCATGCCAGGGTATTTGCCCGCCGAAGCAGTTCGAGCGGGCGCGGGTGGTGGTGTTCGCCGGAGATCACGGCATTGCGCGCCATGGTGTTTCGGCGTATCCGAGTGAAGTGACCGCGCAGATGGTCGCCAATTTCGTCGGCGGCGGCGCGGCGGTGAATACCCTGGCCAGGGTCGCGGACGCGACCGTGCGAGTCGTCGACATATCCGTCGATGCCGATGCCGATCCACAGGTCGCCATGCACAAGGTGCGGCGCTCGAGCGGGGCGATCGATCGCGAAGACGCGCTCAGCGAGGACGAGATCAATGCCGCGCTCGCCGCGGGCAAGGCGATCGCCGACGAGGAGATCGATGCGGGCGCCGACCTGCTTATCGCGGGCGATATGGGCATCGGTAATACGACCCCCGCCACCGTCCTCATCGCGACCCTCACCGACACCGAACCCATCGCCGCGGTCGGCCGGGGTACCGGCGTGGACGATGCCGGCTGGATCCGCAAGGTCGCCGCGATCCGCGACGCCATGCGCCGCGCCCGCCCGGTCGCCAAGGACCCGGTCGAACTGCTGCGGGTAGCCGCAGGAGCCGACTTCGCCGCCATGGCGGGCTTCCTCGCCCAAGCCGCGACCCGCCGGACACCGGTCATTCTCGACGGCGTGGTCGTCACCGCGGCCGCGCTGGTCGCCGAGGACCTGGCCGCGGGTGCCAGCGCCTGGTGGCTCGCGGGCCACCGCTCCACCGAACCCGCGCACACCCTCGCCCTGCGCCACCTCCGCCTCGACCCGCTCCTCGACCTCGACATGCGGCTCGGCGAAGGCTCCGGCGCCTTGACGGCGCTCCCCATTCTGCGCGCCGCCGTAGCTGCCCTCGCCGAAATGGCTACTTTCGCCGAAGCCGGTGTGAGCACCGCCGATTCGGCCGCCGAGGCCGAGACCGACGTCGCCGCCGAAGTGGCCGCGCACCCGGACTTGCGGAAGTAGCCAGTGGCCGCAGATGCCGCCAGCGATGTGCGAACCGTGCACTCCGGGCCAACGGAGGCTCTCGGTCCGAAGCACCGCGTCACCCGCCGTCGGCGGCCGACGATTCCGACTGACAAGCCGGTCGCGGCCACCGACGGCGGCACACATCTGCAGTCGCAAGCGAGCCGGGCGCTGCGAACCGACGAAACGCTCGGCATGAACGGTGTGCCACACACCGCGGGCGCGCCGATGGTGCCGCAGCGTGAAACGGATGCTGGCGACGGTCCGGCGATGACGACCCCGTCAGGGCGGCGGGTATGAACAGTGCGCGACTCGCGGTGTCGTGGCTGACAGTCTTTCCGGTGCGAGGGCCGGACAGTGTCGACCGGGAAGCGGCGAGGCGGGCGATCGGGTTGGCGCCGTTGGTGGGCATCCTGCTCGGAGTGGCTGGGGTCGGGATGCTGTGGGTGCTGGTGTGGGCTGGGGCGAGTGCGGCACTTGCGGGGCTGGTGCTGGTTGCCGGGTTGGCGCTCATCACTCGGGGGATGCATCTGGATGGGTTGGCCGACACGATGGACGGGTTGGGGTCCTATGGTTCGCCCGAGCGGGCCAGAGAGATCATGAAGAGTGGCGGTGCGGGGCCGTTCGGGGTGGCGGCGATGGTGTTCGCCGTCGGGATCCAAGCGTTTTCGTTCGGCGCGCTGGCGCAGGCCGAGCGTTGGTTCGCGGTGGTGCTCGCGGTGGCCGTCGGCCGGGTGGTCGTGGTTCTCGCATGTCGGCGTGGCATCGCCGCCGCGCCCGACGCCGGATTCGGCGCCCTGGTCGCCGGGACCCAGCACTCGATCACCGTCGCGCTCTGGTCCACACTCGCCGTTGCCGCAGGCATCCTCGCCGTCCCGGACCATCGCTGGCTCGGTCCCACCGTTGTCCTTGTCGCCCTGGGTATTTCGGCCCTGCTGGCCCGGCATTGCACCAGCCGCTTCGGCGGCCTGTCCGGCGACATTCTCGGCGCGACACTCGAGATATCGGTCGCCATCACCGCTGCCGGCGTATCCCTGGGCACCTGACGCGACCGAACGCACCCCGAATACCGTCGAAATCCGCAAAGTACGTTGCCGCCCTGGATATTTCGGCCTCGACCGGCAGATGGGCGGCAGCGGCGGCCTTATTCACACGCACCGGTACAGCGCATGCCGACACGGCAGCTTCGTCATATCGCCGACTCCGCACACGAGCATCGACGCGGCTCCGGTCCGAGATAGCTGGCACGGTGCGCGCATTGTCTGGGTCACGCAATACAGTGGACGGTATGTCTTCCGAGCGTCTGTATTTTCGTCAACTGCTGTCCGGTCGAGATTTTGCCGTAGGGGATCCGATCGCGACACAGATGCGAAATTTCGCGTATTTGATCGGTGATCGGGAGACCGGCGAATGTGTGGTGGTGGATCCGGCGTATGCGGCGGGTGATCTGGTGGATATCGCCGAGGCCGACGGGCTGCGGCTGACCGGGGTGCTCGCCACCCATCACCACCCTGACCATGTCGGCGGCACCATGCTGGGCTTCACCCTGGGTGGGGTGCGGGAGCTACTCGAAAAGACCAGCGTCCCGGTGCACGTCAATGCCGAGGAACTATCCTGGGTGGCCAACGTCACCGGTGTCGCGCCGAGCGAACTCACCGGACACGAACACGGTGACAAGGTCAGCGTCGGCGCCTTCGATATCGAACTGCTGCACACCCCCGGCCACACCCCGGGCAGTCAGTGCTTTCTGTTCGACAATCGACTCATCGCAGGCGACACCTTGTTCATCGACGGCTGCGGCCGCACCGACTTCCCCGGCGGCGACTCCGACGCCATGTTCCGCAGCCTGCGCTACCTAGCCGATATATCCGGCGACCCGGTCGTCTATCCGGGGCACTGGTATTCGCAGGAGCCCTTCGCCACACTGTCCACGGTCAAGGACGCCAACTACGTCATGCGCCCACAAACCCTGGAGCAATGGCGCACCTTCATGCCCAGCTGACGCAGGAACGGCACCCGACTGCGGCATCCGCCGCAGTCACATACCGCGCATCCACCCGTGGATATCGGCGAAGGTGCCGCGCTGGATTCCGGTGAGGGTGTCGCGCAGCGCCATGGTGACCTCGCCGGGTTCGCCACCGCCGACGGCGAACTCACCATCGGCGGAGCGAACCCAGCCGACGGGTGTGATCACGGCGGCCGTTCCGCAGGCGAAAACCTCGGTGATTTCACCGGATTCGGCACCCTTGCGCCACTGCTCCACCGAAACCTTGCGCTCCTCGACCACATAGCCCGAATCGGCGGCCAGGGTGAGCAGCGAATCGCGAGTGATGCCGGGCAACAGCGATCCAGACAGTTCCGGGGTGACCAGCCGCGCCTGCGAACCGGAGCCGAAGACGAAGAACAGGTTGTTGGTCCCCATCTCCTCGACATAGCGGCGTTCACAGGCATCGAGCCAAACGACCTGATCACAGCCCTTCTCGGAGGCCTGCGCCTGGGCCAGCAGCGAGGCCGCGTAGTTACCCGCGACCTTCGCCTCACCGGTCCCGCCCGGTGCGGCCCGCACATATTCGGTCGACAGCCAGACCCGCACCGGCTTCACACCACGCGGGAAGTACGCGCCCGCAGGCGATCCCAGCAGCAGGTATTTGTAGGCGGAGGCGGGCTTGACACCGAGCCCGGCCTCGGTGGCGAACATGAACGGCCGCAGGTACAGCGACTCCTCACCACCGGCCGCGGGCACCCAGTGGCCGTCGACCTCGAGCAGTTGACGCACGGATTCGATGAATAGCTCTTCGGGTAGTTCCGCCATCGCCATCCGGCGCGCGGATTTGCGGAACCGCGCCGCGTTCGCATCGATGCGGAAGCAGGAGATACTGCCGTCGTTCTGCCGGTAGGCCTTCAGACCCTCGAAGATGGCCTGGCCGTAATGGAACACCATCGTCGCCGGATCCAGCGCCAACGGCCCATAGGGCTCGACCCGGGCATTGCTCCAGCCTTCGCCCTCGAGGTAATCGATGGAGACCATATGATCGGTGAAGAAGCGCCCGAATCCCGGTGCCGCCAGAATCTCCTGTACCCGCTGCGCCGGAGTGGGCGCGGGATGCGGAACATGGGTGAACTGTGCGGCAACGGTCATGAGCCTGATCCTATCCGGCGCCGATCCGGCGCGGTGCGAGTGTCGGCGCGCCGCGAACATCCACGCGCCACCTGCCGAGATCCGCAGTACCGGCGGTTCTTGGTCTACTTGGTCTTTGTATCGACGAACGGCGGGCGCACCACCTCGCACCGCAACCGCCGCCCGCGGACATCGACCTCGACCTCGGCACCGGGTTCGATCCCCGCCTCGGTGTCGAGCAGGGCGAGGGCGATGCCGATCTGCAGTGTGGGCGAGAATGTGCCGGAAGTCGTTTCACCGACGGGCGCACCGGCACGCAGCACGGTCTGCCCCTGGCGCAGCACACCGCGATCGAGTGCCTTCAGTCCCAACAGGATTCGCCGCGGACCGCTCGACTTCTCCTGCTCCAGTGCGGCTTTGCCCCAGAACTCGGACTTCCGCCAGCCGATCGCCCACCCGCAGCGCGCCTGCACGGGCGAAATCTCCAGCGACAGTTCATGTCCGTGCAGCGGATACCCCATCTCGGTGCGTAACGTGTCGCGCGCACCGAGCCCGGCGGGCTGCCCGGCACGCGCACGGACCTGCTCGACGAGCGCGCGGAACAGCGGCTCGGCATCGGCCCAGCGCGGTAGCAGTTCGTAGCCGTGTTCACCGGTGTAACCGGTGCGGCAGACCCGAATCCGGCGGCCGTCCCATTCGACGTCGGCGTAGGCCATGTACTCCATATCGGTCGGCAGCCCGAGCGCGGTGAGCACCTCGGTCGAGCGCGGTCCCTGTACCGCGAACACCCCGTACTCGCGATGCTCATCGGTCACCGTGATGCCCTCGGGGGCGGCCTTCCGCAGTTCCGCGACCACCGCCGCGGTATTGGCAGCATTGGGTACCAGGAAGATCTCGTCGTCGCCGACGTAATAGGCGATCAGATCGTCGATCACACCGCCGTCGGGCGCACAGCACAGGGTGTATTGCGCCTTGCCGGGCCGGATCCGGCCGAGGTCGTTGGTGAGCGCCGAGTTCACGAACTCCGCCGCCCCCGCACCGCGGACGGTGGCCTTGCCGAGATGACTCACATCGAACAGCCCGACGGTCGTGCGAACCGCCTGATGTTCCCCGACCGTCCCCGCGTACGAGACCGGCATCTCCCATCCGCCGAACGGCGCGAACTTCGCGCCGAGTTCGACGTGCACGGCAGGGATCGGGCCTTGCAGCAGGTTCGCGTCGGTCACCCGCCGAGCTTAGGGGACGGCAGTCGGCGAAGCCGACGGGGTGCGGCCGGGTGGCCGCGGATCGAGCGCCCGCGCCGCTATCAGATGGCGTTGCGATGCGCCAACCGGAACAGACCGAATAGCCTGTGCTCATGACCGCTGTTGCAGATCGCTCGCTCGGACCGGACCTGGACCTGGTCGACACCATCAGCGCCGACACCGACGTGTTGGTGATCGGCCTGGTGTCCGGTGATGACGGCCCGACGATCGCCACACTGGAGGACGAATTCGTCGACACCATCCTCGCCCCGGATGTCCGTGCGGCGCTGCAGGACCAGTTGCGCGCCGTCGGCGCGAAGGGTAAGGCGGAGGAGCTCACCCGGATTCCCGCGCCCACCGGCCTGGATGTGAAAAGTGTGCTCGCCGTCGGGCTCGGCGCCGCGGACAAGATCGATGCCGAACAGATCCGCCGCTCGGCCGGTGTCGCCGGGCGTGCGCTGACCGGTGTCGGGCTCGCCGTGACCACGCTGTCGGGTCTCGAGGGCGGCATCGGCCCGGCCGCCGAAGGTTTCTTCCTCGGCGCGTACACCTTCACCGCGTTCAAATCCGAGAATGCCGACGACAAGCCGGACGAGCGGCCGGTGCGCAAGATCGAACTCCTGGTCCGCGACCCGAGCGTGTCCTGCCGCGAGGGCTTCAACCACGACTGGGTGATCGCCGAATCCATCGCAACCGCACGGGATTTCGTCAACACTCCGCCCAGCCACCTGTATCCCGCCGAATTCGCCACCCGGGCAAAGGCTTCGGCTGAGGCAGCGGGCCTGCGGGTCGAGGTGCTCGACGAGCAGGCGCTCGCCGAGGGCGGCTACGGCGGTGTGCTCGGCGTCGGCAAGGGCTCCTCGCGCCAGCCCCGCCTGGTGCGCCTGACCTACAACGGCGGCGGCAAGAAGGTCGCGCTCATCGGCAAGGGCATCACCTTCGACACCGGCGGCATCTCCATCAAACCCGCCGCGAATATGGAAAATATGACCTCGGATATGGCGGGTGCCGCCGCGGTCATCGCGGCGACCATCGCCGCCGCCAAGCTGGAGCTGCCGGTCACCGTGATCGCGACCGTACCGATGGCCGAGAATATGCCCTCGGCCACCGCGCAGCGCCCCGGCGACGTGCTCACCCAGTACGGCGGTAAGACCGTCGAGGTGCTGAACACCGATGCCGAGGGCCGCTTGATCCTGGCCGACGCGATCGTGCGCGCGAGCGAGGACGATCCCGACTACCTCATCGATGTCGCAACCCTCACCGGCGCGCAGATGGTCGCGCTCGGCACCCGCACTCCCGGTGTGATGGGCACCGACGAATTCCGCGACCGTGTCGCGCGGCTGTCCCGGCTGGCCGGTGAAAACGGCTGGGCCATGCCGCTGCCCACCGAACTGCGCGCCGATCTGAACTCCAAGGTCGCGGATCTGGCGAATGTCGCACCGCACCGCTGGGGCGGGATGCTCTCGGCCGCGATCTTCCTCAAGGAGTTCGTCCCGGAGAGCGTGCAGTGGGCACACCTGGACGTCGCGGGTCCGGCCTACAACACCGGTGGCCCGTTCGGCTACATAGGTAAGGGTGGCACCGGGGTTCCGGTCCGCACCCTGGTCTCGGTGATCGAGGACATCGCGCACGAGGATCGAGCCGACGCGGCGCAGTGACCGAATGCCGGTGCGGCGTCGGGATTGCCGGGCGTCGCACCGCGGTCCGCGAACCGATCGAATGAAAAGAACCGTCCTACAAGTCGCCCAATTCGCGTTCCAGCGCCCGCTGGCGCTCGATCCGCTTGCGGGCATCGTGGTCGCGCATCCGTTGCGGATAACCGGTCTTACGGACGTCGTAAACGGGAATCCGCAAATCCCCGGCTAGCCGCTGCGCGCCGCGCTCGCCGACGACGCGGCGGGTCCATTCGCCATCGGCCGCGATCAACACGACAGTGACATCGGTCACGGTTGTCTTGGGCTCCACGTAACCCTCCACCCCGGCGTGGGTGCGCACCCACGCGGCGAGATAGCGGGCATTATCACCACTACCCGAACGCGCACGTAAAGCCCTCCCACCCCGGGTCGCGCCGCCTCGGAAACGATCCAGCAAACCCAACGACGTCGACCTCCTTCCACCGATGACCGAATGCTCGGCACCGGCCATTCCATCTTGCCAGCCCCGTGCAGTTCGCTGCCCTGTGCTACGCGCCTCGCGGGCGAGTGCAAGGATGGATCGCGGTACAAGAACCACCAGATCTCCGGTGCCACGCACAATGACCGGTGGCTTTCGGACACCCACCGCGACCGTGGTGGGTGTCCGCAGTGGGATCAACTGTTGTAGAACCCGTCGAGCAGTCAGAGGAGTCAACGGACATGGCCTTCTCCGTCCAGATGCCGGCTCTTGGTGAGAGCGTCACCGAGGGAACGGTGACCAGGTGGCTGAAGCAGGAAGGAGACACGGTCGAGGTCGACGAGCCACTGCTCGAGGTCTCCACCGATAAGGTCGACACCGAGATCCCGTCGCCGGCGGCGGGTGTGTTGTCGAAGATCGTCGCCGCCGAGGATGACGTCGTCGAGGTCGGCGGTGAGCTCGGTGTGATCAGCGAAGCCGGCGAAGCGCCCGCGCCCGCCGCCGCTCCCGCACCTGAAACCGCACCCGCCCCGGCACCGGAGCCGGAACCGGCCCCCACCCCTGCCGCCGCCGCGGCCCCCGCACCCGCGGCCGCCGCACCCGCGGCCGCCCCCGCCGCCGCGTCGGGCACTCCGGTCAAGATGCCGGAACTCGGTGAGTCGGTTACCGAGGGCACCGTCACCCGCTGGCTCAAGCAGGTCGGTGACCAGGTCGCCGTCGACGAGCCGCTACTCGAGGTCTCCACCGACAAGGTCGACACCGAGATCCCCTCGCCCGTCGCGGGCACCCTGCTGGAAATCTCGGCGCAGGAAGACGATGTGGTCGCCGTCGGTGGACAGCTCGGCGTGATCGGCAGCGGCGCCGCCGCGGCCGCCGCACCCGCACCGGCTGCTCCCGCACCTGCACCGGCTGCTCCCGCACCTGCACCGGCACCGACTCCCGCGGCCGCCGCTGCGGCACCTGCCCCGGCTCCTGCTCCCGCCGCCCCGGCCCCCAAGCCTGCTCCGGTCCCGACCGCCACGGCTCCGGCGCCGCAGGAAACCTCCGGCAACGGCGCCACCCCGTACGTCACCCCGCTGGTCCGCAAGCTGGCCGAGGACAACGGCGTCAACCTCGCCACCGTCACCGGCTCCGGTGTCGGCGGACGCATCCGCAAGCAGGATGTGCTCGCCGCTGTCGAGGCCAAGAAGGCACCGGCACCGGCACCGGCCGCCCCTGCGGCCGCCGCATCGGCCGCGAAGGCGCCCGCCCCCGCGGCCCCGTCGCAGCTGGCGCACTTGCGCGGCACCGTGCAGAAGGCGAGCCGCATCCGCCAGATCACCGCGACCAAGACCCGGGAATCGCTGCAGACCACCGCGCAGCTGACCCAGGTGCACGAGGCGGATGTCACCAAGGTCGCGGCACTGCGCAGTCAGGCCAAGGCCGCGTTCAAGGACCGCGAGGGCGTCAACCTGACGTTCCTGCCGTTCTTCGCCAAGGCGGTTGTCGAGGCGCTCGGCGTACACCCGAATGTGAACGCCAGCTACAACGAGACCACCAAGGAGATCACCTATCACGCCTCGGTGCACCTCGGCATCGCCGTCGACACCGAACAGGGCCTGCTGTCTCCGGTGATCCACAACGCCAGCGACCTGTCGCTGGCCGGACTGGCCCGCGCCATCGCCGATATCGCCAACCGCGCCCGCACCGGCGGCCTCAAGCCGGACGAGCTGGCAGGCGGCACCTTCACCATCACCAATATCGGCAGTCAGGGCGCGCTGTTCGACACCCCGATCCTGCTTCCGCCGCAGGCGGGCATGCTCGGCACGGGTGCGATCGTCAAGCGTCCAGTGGTGGTGACCGATGAGACCGGCAACGAGTCCATCGGTGTCCGGTCGATGTGCTACCTGCCCCTCACCTACGATCACCGCCTCATCGATGGCGCCGACGCCGGTCGCTTCCTGACCACGATCCGGCACCGGCTCGAGGAAGCGGCGTTCGAGGCGGACCTCGGTCTGTAGTCGGAAAGGGGCGTCTGTCGCGCATGAAGGTGGTGATCGCCGGATCGTCCGGTCTGATCGGGACGGCACTCGTCGCGGCGTTGCGCCGCGAGGGGCATGAAGTCGCCAGATTGATACGCCGCTCACCGAATGCGCCGGACGAATACCGCTGGGATCCCGCTCGCGCCGATCTGGACGAGCGGGCCCTGCGGGGCGCCGACGCGGTGGTCAACCTCTGTGGGGCGAGCATCGGCGGGCGGCGCTGGAACGGCAGCTACAAACAGCAGTTGCGCGACAGCCGACTCACCCCGACCGATGTCCTGGCCAATGCGGGCGCCGCCGCTGGTGTGCCGGTGCTGGTGAATGCCAGCGGCGTGCACTACTACGGCGGTGCCACCGGCAACCGCGTGGTCGACGAAACCACTCCCGCGGGAACGAGTTTCCTCGCCACCCTCTGCCGGGACTGGGAGGCCGCGACCAAACCCGCCGTCGACGCGGGCGTGCGCACGGTGCTGCTGCGCAGTGCCGTGGTGCTGTCCCAGCACGGCGGTATGCTCGGCATGTTGCAGCCGCTGTATTCATTCGGACTCGGCGGCCGACTCGGCAATGGACGGCAGTACACCCCGTGGATCTCGATGGCCGACGAGATCGGCGCGATCATCTTCGCGCTCACCCACAACAGCCTTGCCGGGCCGGTCAACTCGGTCGGTCCGGCACCGGTCACCAATGCCGAATTCAATCGGGTACTCGGCCGGGTACTGCACCGGCCGACCCCATTTGTGGTGCCCGCATTCGCATTACGCGCGCTGATCGGCGAATTCGCCGATGAGGCGATCCTGAACGGGCCGCGCGCGATTCCGACGGCGCTGGAAGAGGCGGGGTATCAGTTCCAGCACCAGACGATCGGTGCGGCGCTGGCGGCCGCCGTCGGCCGTGATGACGACCGTTGACGCGGAATCCGAAGACCGACCATGGAGTAGTTCGATGACCGAGCTCGACACCCGACCCGCCACCGTCATCCGTGACGCGCACGAGGGCGATCTGCCCGAGATCATGGTCATCCACAACGCGAATATCGCCACCTCCACCGCCATCTGGGACCATGAGCAGGTCGATCTCGACGATCGACGGGCCTGGTTCCGCGGCCGCACCGCCGCCGGGCTGCCTATTCTGGTCGCCGATATCGGCGGCGAGGTCGCTGGTTACGCCGGCTACGGCCCGTGGCGGACCCGATCGGGTTACCGATTCACCGTGGAGAATTCCGTCTACGTGGCCGACCGTTTCCACCGTCGCGGTATCGCGAGCGCTCTGCTCACCGAACTGATCGAACGCGCCCGCCGAGCAGGCGACGTGCACGCGATGGTCGCCGCCATCGAATCCGGCAATTCCGGATCCATCGCACTGCACAAGCGATTCGATTTCCGCACCGTCGGGGAACTGCCGGAAGTCGGCCGCAAGTTCGGTCGCTGGATGAACCTGACGCTGATGCAGTTGACCCTGCCGATCCAGGGCGACTGACTGACGGTCGCCGAACCCCTGCACCAGGGCACACACTTGCCCTGGACGCCAAACCCGGCAACCCTGTGGCATCGCCCACACCGGGTTGGTTTATCGAATTGTCACACTCGGCGTACCGTCAAGGACGTGAACGACACGCGTACCACTTGGTCCGCCAGATTCGATGTGACCCCGATCGTGGTCGAGGATCTCGGACTCATCGATTACCACAGCGCCTGGGACCTGCAGCGGTCGATCGCCGCGCAGCGGGCCGAGGGCCGGGGAGCCGACCATCTGCTCCTGCTCGAGCATCCGTCGGTCTACACCGCGGGTCGCCGCACCGGGGCCGAGGATCTGCCGATCGATGGCAGCCCGGTGGTACAGGTCGATCGCGGCGGCAAGATCACCTGGCACGGGCCGGGCCAGCTCGTCGGCTATCCGATCGTGCGCCTGGCCGAGCCGGTGGATGTCGTCCAGTACGTGCGCAGGCTGGAAGAAGCGCTGATCACCGTCTGCACCGACCTCGGCCTGGGGTGCGGCCGGGTCGAGGGCCGCTCCGGTGTCTGGCTGCCCGCCACCGAGCTCTACTCCGAGCGCAAGGTCGCCCAGATCGGCGTGCGGGTACAGCAGGGCGTTGCGCTGCACGGCATCTCGCTCAACTGCAACTCCGCCCTCGACGGCTTCCAGGCCATTGTCCCGTGTGGCATCCGCGACGCCGGGGTCACCACGCTGACCCGCGAGCTCGGCCGCGAAGTCACGGTGGCCGAGGTGAAGCCGCTCGTCGCGGATGCGATCACCCGCGCACTCAATGGCGAACTCCCGGTGACCGCACGCGATATCGTCCGCGCCGCACCAGCTGTGGAGCCTGCGAAAGCCGAATGACTCGGCTGTTGCGGCGTTGCCCGGGACAGTGATGGACTGCATCCGACGGCGGCGCGGCGCAAGCGTAAGGTCGATCGGGTGACCTCAGCTTCAGCACCGGCAGGACGCAAACTGCTACGCATCGAGGCGCGCAACGCGGAGACCCCGATCGAGCGCAAGCCTCAATGGATTCGGACCCGAGCCAAGATGGGCCCCGAGTACACCGAACTCAAGGGCCTGGTGAAAAGTGAGGGCCTGCACACGGTGTGCGAGGAGGCGGGTTGTCCCAATATCTTCGAATGCTGGGAAGACCGTGAGGCCACCTTCCTGATCGGCGGTGAACAGTGCACCCGCCGCTGCGACTTCTGCCAGATCGACACCGGCAAACCCGCCGCACTCGATCGCGACGAGCCGCGCCGGGTCGCCGAAAGCGTGCAGGCGATGGGCCTGCGCTACTCCACCATCACCGGCGTCGCCCGCGACGATCTCGATGACGGCGGCGCCTGGCTTTACGCCGAAACCGTCCGCGCCATCAAGGCTTTGAACCCGAACACCGGCGTCGAACTGCTCATCCCGGACTTCAACGCCGTCCCTGAGCAGCTCGCCGAAGTCTTCTCCGCGCGCCCGGAAGTACTCGCGCACAACCTGGAGACGGTGCCGCGTATCTTCAAGCGGATCCGCCCGGCATTCCGCTACGAGCGCTCCCTCGCCGTGCTGACCGCAGCCCGCGAAGTCGGCCTGGTCACCAAGTCGAACCTGATCCTCGGCATGGGCGAAACCCCCGAGGAGGTCACCCAGGCCATGCGTGACCTGCACGACGCGGGCTGCGACATCCTCACCATCACCCAGTACCTGCGGCCCTCCCCGCGCCACCACCCGGTCGACCGCTGGGTCAGGCCGGAGGAATTCGTCGAGCACTCCCGCATGGCCGAGGAAATCGGCTTCGCCGGTGTCATGGCCGGACCGCTGGTTCGCTCGTCCTACCGCGCGGGCCGCCTCTACGCCGAGGCCATGGCCCACCACGGCCGCGAAATCTCCCCCGCCATGGCACATCTCGCTGAGGAGGGCACTGCCTCCCAGGAGGCCAGCTCCGTCCTGGCACGGTTCGGCAGCTAGACCGCGACTCGGATCCCCACACACCTTCCGCCGGGTGTGCGGGGATCCGTCTCATTACGCGGTAGCACCTCCATTCGGCCGGGCACCACCTCCAGAGGGACCGGTACTGCCCGCGCGCCGACGATGTCGACAAAACACCGACCCGTTGAAGCCTGCTACCTCGGGTCCGCGTAGCCCCTGGCTGAACCGCCGGTGCACGCCACCCCACGCGCACCTGAACACACCGGATCGCCCGATCTGCACACGCGACGGGACCGCTGGTGGGAAGCTCGAAGGACCGTAAGTGTCGACCGAGAAAGCGAGACACATGGTCGAGAAAGCGAGTGCGTCCGCAGGGACCAACGGTAGGGCTGTGACGGCGCAGCGGCCGGAGGATATCCGGAATGTGGTGCTGGTCGGGCACAGCGGTTCGGGAAAGACCACGCTGGTGGAGGCGTTGGCGCTTACCGTCGGCGCGGTGAATCGCGCGGGCCGGGTGGAGGACGGGACGTCGCTATCGGATTACGACGAGATCGAGCACCGCCAACACCGATCGGTGCAGCTGTCGGTGGTGCCGATGGTGTGGCGCGGGATCAAGATCAATCTGCTGGATACGCCCGGATACGCCGATTTCGTCGGTGAACTGCGCGCGGGTCTACGGGCGGCGGATGCGGCCCTGTTCGTCATCTCCGCGGCCGAGGGCGCCGAGGCCGTGAGCGGCGCGACGCGCGCGCTGTGGGAGGAGTGTGCGGCGGTCGGGATGCCGCGGGCCATCGTCATCACCCACCTCGATACCGCTCGTGCCGATTTCGAGGAAATGACCGAGACCTGCCGGCAGGTACTCGGCGGCGGATCCTCGGAAAACATTCTGCCGCTGCATCTTCCGGTGTACGGGCCGAAGAGTCCGGACGGTCATCGCCCGGTGACCGGCTTGGTCGAGCTGCTGCCGCACTGCATCGCGGACTACTCCTCCGGCGAGGAAGTCCAGAGCGAACCGTCCGCCGATCAGCTGCCACTGCTCGAGCAGGCGCGCGACCGGCTGATCGAGGGCATCATCGCCGAGAGCGAAGACGAGACCCTCATGGAGCGCTATCTCGGCGGCGAGGAGATCGAGCTGGCGACGCTGGTCGAAGACCTCGAGCGCGCGGTCGCCCGCGGCAGCTTCCATCCCGTGCTGTTCGGCGCGCCCGCCCCCGAAGGCGCCAAACAGGGCCTCGGCACGATCGAGCTGTTGGAACTGATCACCGGCGGATTTCCCACGCCGTCGGAACATGCGGTCACGGCGGTCACCACATCCGACGGTGCGGCGCCGACACCGCTGCGCTGCGATCCCGACGGCGCGTTGGCCGCCGAGGTGATCCGCACCGCTTCGGATCCGTACGTCGGGCGAGTCTCGCTGGTCCGCGTCTTCTCCGGCACCCTACGACCCGATGACACCGTGCACGTGTGCGGTCACGGGCTGGAGGACCGCGGCCACGAAAGCCACGATGTGGACGAGCGCATCGGCGCAATCACCGCCCCCTTCGGCAAACAGCAGCGCCCACTCGGCCAGGCCATCGCCGGTGATATCGCCTATGTCACCAAACTGAGCCGGGCGGAAACCGGCGATACCCTGTCCGGTACCGCCACACCGCTGCTGATCGAACCATGGCAGATGCCGGATCCTCTGCTGCCCATCGCCATTCGCGCACACAGCAAGGCGGATGAGGACAAACTTTCCAACGGCCTGGGGCGACTGGCGGCCGAGGATCCCGCGATCCGGCTGGAACAGAATCCCGATACCCATCAGATCGTGCTGTGGTGTCTGGGTGAGGCACACCGCGACGTCGCGCTGGAGCGCTTGCGCACCAGGTTCGGCGTGCAGGTGGACGTGATCGACCACCAGGTCGCGCTGCGAGAAACGTTCGCGGGCAAGGCAACCGGTAAAGGCAGGCACGTCAAACAGTCGGGCGGGCACGGACAGTACGCGGTCTGCGAGATCGAAGTGGAACCACTGCCGGGTGGTTCGGGTATCGAATTCGTCGACCGGGTCGTGGGCGGAGTCGTACCGCGCCAGTTCATTCCATCGGTGGAGAAGGGGGTGCGCGCCCAGGCCGCGCGCGGGGTGGCGGCCGGGTACCCGCTGGTCGATATGCGCGTGACACTCTTCGATGGCAAGGCGCATTCGGTCGACTCCTCCGATGCCGCATTCCAGACCGCGGGCGCGCTCGCATTGCGCGAGGCCGCGACCGCCGCCGGTATCGACCTACTCGAACCGATCGCCGAGGTATGGGTGGTGGTAACCGATGATTACGTCGGCCCGGTACTCGGCGACCTGTCCGGACGTCGCGGACGCGTCCTCGGTACTGAACCGCACGGCACCGGCCGCACCCGAATCCACGCCGAGGTGCCAGAGCTCGAACTCACCCGCTACGCAATAGATCTGCGTTCGATCTCACACGGCACGGGTGATTTCACGCGGTCGTATATCCGGCACGAGCCGATGCCGAATGCGCTGGCGGGCGCCGTCCGCGCACAGGCGGGGAAGTCTGGCTGATACCAAGCGCCACAGGATATTTCGCCAGCGTCGAAGGAGCCGGGTGGTCAATCCAGAGCGTTTCGTTGTCGATACCGAGCATTTCGGCAAGATCGTGATCACACGGACCGACGAAAGGGTGGTCACCACACCGGTATTCGACGATGCCACCGTAGTGACTATCGAACGCATCGGTCCGCGCACCCGTCAGCGTGTTCCCATCGGTACGCGTAATGCCAAGCGGCTACGGGCAATGCTCAATGATCGCCCCATCAGGCTGACGGTCGGACCCGGGCATTTCTACCACCGGCGGACCTATCGCGCGGTCGCCGAGGTGGATGGCAAGATTTGGCGGCTCATGCCGACGAATCTGCACTCCAGCACAGTGATACTGGGACAAAAACACCAGGGCGATCATGTCCTCGGCGAATTCATGCTGACCGGGACGCACCACATCGAAGTGGTGTGGGCCTTGCCGTTCACCTCCCGCGATCCCGAGCTCACTGTTCGACAGCCGACCGCACAGGACGCGCTCATCGCCTACGCCTTGGTCACGGCATTCGGCACGGGTGGTGTCTCATTGTGGGAGATCGTCCACATGGTGCTCCCGATCTGAATCTCTGCTGCCGCACAACCTCCGAGGAGTTCGCGCAGGCTATGCGATGTGCGCGGTCGTGACAGATTGTGCGTCGCCGTGCCAGTCGGTGTCGCCCCAAAGATCAGTGGATGCGGCACCGACAGTGTGAGCAGTTATGGGTCGATGAGCTTTTCAGCATGCGGCCGGATACGGACGAGTCCACCCGCCGAGTGATCGCGGCTGTGATCACTGAGCGGATGGACTCGGAACCGACTACTGCGTACCCACTGCGTACCGAACGCCGGAATTAACGGCATTCGCGCAGGTCAGTCAGGCTTACACGTCGAAGTAGAGCTCGAACTCGTACGGGTGCGGACGGAGGTTCACCGGCGCGATTTCGTTTTCGCGCTTGAGGCTGATCCAGGTCTCGATGAGGTCCGGGGTGAAGACGTTGCCTTCGGTCAGGTAGTCGTGGTCCTGCTCGAGGCGGTCGATGACCGAGGCCAGGCTGGTGGGGGCCTGCGGGATGCCCTTGGCCTCCTCCGGCGGGAGCTCGTAGAGGTCCTTGTCAACCGGGGCCTTCGGCTCGATCTTCTTCTTGATGCCGTCCAGGCCGGCCATCATCATGGCGGCGAAGGCCAGGTACGGGTTACCCGAGGAGTCGGGCGCGCGGAACTCGATGCGCTTGGCCTTCGGGTTGTTGCCGGTGACCGGGATGCGGACCGCGGCGGAGCGGTTGCGCTGCGAG
Organism: Nocardia citri; assembly: GCF_054065835.1. Taxonomy (NCBI): domain Bacteria; kingdom Bacillati; phylum Actinomycetota; class Actinomycetes; order Mycobacteriales; family Nocardiaceae; genus Nocardia; species Nocardia citri. The sequence goes on along the minus strand of NZ_JBSUQM010000008.1, from coordinate 220,430 downwards.
TACACCAGGTTGATCGGGGCCTCGTAGCCCGGGACCAGGCGGTGGTAGGAGTTCACGGTCGGGTTGGTGAACGCCAGCAGCGACGGCGCGTGGTGCAGGATGCCGCCGATGTAGTGACGCGCCAGGTCCGACAGGCCCGCGTAACCGGCCTCGTCGTGGAACAGCGGCGTGCCGTCCTTCCACAGCGACTGGTGCACGTGCATACCCGAGCCGTTGTCACCGAAGAGCGGCTTCGGCATGAAGGTGACGGTCTTGCCCTCGGCCCACGCGGTGTTCTTGACGATGTACTTGAACAGCTGCAGATCGTCGGCCGCATGCAGCAGGGTGTTGAACTTGTAGTTGATCTCGGCCTGACCGGCGGTACCGACCTCATGGTGGCCGCGCTCGAGTTCGAAGCCCGCGTTCTGCAGGTTGGTCGAGATCTTGTCGCGCAGGTCGACATAGTGGTCGTACGGCGCGACCGGGAAGTAGCCGCCCTTGTTGCGGACCTTGTAGCCGCGGTTGCGGGTGCCGTCCGGGTTGAACTCCTTACCGGTGTTCCAGGAGCCCGAGATCGACTCGATCTCGTAGAAGGCGCCATTCATTCCCGAGTCGTAGCGGATCGAGTCGAAGATGTAGAACTCCGCCTCTGCGCCGAAGTACGCGGTGTCGGCGATACCGGTCGAGCGCAGGTACTCCTCCGCCTTGCGCGCGATGTTACGCGGGTCGCGGCTGTAGGCCTCCCGGGTGAACGGGTCGTGCACGAAGAAGTTGAGGTTCAGCGTCTTGGCCTGACGGAACGGGTCGAGGCGCGCCGTGCTGAAGTCGGGGAGCAGCAGCATGTCCGACTCGTCGATGGACTGGAAGCCACGGACGGAGGAGCCGTCGAACGCTAGCCCTTCCTCAGCGAGGTCAGCGGTGAAAGCCTTCGCGGGGATCGAGAAGTGCTGCTGCACACCGGGAAGATCACTGAAGCGGATGTCGACGTATTCGACTTCTTCTTCCTTGATGTGCTGGATGACCTCGTCGGCCGTGCTGAACGTCACTTGTTCTCCTTACGGATCGGTTCCCAGCCAGTGTCGATTGCATGGGTTCGTCGCGTCCAGACGGTATGGACGCGATGTTTCCCAGCAATCAAGGCTATGTTTCGCCAGTGTTACACGTGCGGCTGAGCGGGTGGTGAACGCCACCTGGGCTCGAACAGCATGGTAATCGTGCGATTGTTTCCCGCGCTCGCCGAGGTCACCTTGGGTCGATGTGGTGTCCTACGACCGGTCGTAGGGGCCTATCCTGGGGGTCATGGCACGCATCAGCGGATCCTGGCTCTCCGGACCTTCGGCGGACCCAGGTGATCCGGCAACCCCCGAGTTCCCCGGTCAGCACCTGGGTCTGCCGCGCTCGGGCGCCGGGTCGCTGGTCGGCATGCTGCGACGCATCGTCGCGCTCGTAGTCGACTGGTTCATCTCGCTCGGTGTGACCACGATCATCATGCGACCCAACCCGGACAAGATCATCGACCGGATGAATATCCCGGCCGGGCAGCCGCGTCCCTCGAACTTCGAGGCGATTGTGAGTGTACTCACGACGCCGAATCTGCTCGTCTGGTTCGTGATCGGTGTCGTCGCGGTGTCGTTGTTCGGCTACACGCCCGGCCAGTACTTCCTCCGGCTGCGTGTCATCCGCATCGATGCGCCGGTGGCCGTCGGATTCGTGCGTGCGTTGGCCCGCCAGGTGCTGCTGGTCTTCGTGGTTCCGGCCCTGTTCACCGACGCCGACGGTCGCGGCATGCACGATCGCGCCACCGGCACCGCGGTCGTCCGCTCGCGCTAGCCCCCGGAGCGGAGGCCGGAGCAGTGCGTGCCGGCGGCGTCATCGAATCCGGTCATGCCGACGATGCGGGCCCGAAAACCGATCAGCGCCGACGGATGCTGCGCTGCACCCCGCGCATCTTGGCGCCCGCGGGCATGGGTCCCTTGGGCAGTGCGGGACCGCTGCGCGAGCTCAGCGCGGTCAGCCGGCCCTCGATGAGGTCCATGCGCTTGGCATCGATATTGCGGGGCAGCTTGGTGAGGTGCTTCTGCAGCTCCTTCAACGGGATCTGGCCCTCGTCATTGCCGATGATGATGTCGTAGATCGGGGTGTCGCCGATGAGCCGCGCGGTGCGCTTCTTCTCCTGCGCCAACAGTGACTTGAGCCGCTGCGGGGAACCCTCGCCGATCAGGATGACGCCCGGCAGGCCGATCACCCGATGTACCGCATCCAGCTGGGTGGTCGCGGCGATGCCTTTGCTGACCCGCCATTTGCCCTGCAGGTTGTCCAGCACCCAGGCCGCGGCACCGGCCTGGCCCTCGGCCTTGGCATAGACATTCCGCTGCACCCGGCGACCGAAAATGATGAACGCGACGAGCACACCGAGCAGCAGACCGAGCGGCAGCAGGAACCACTGCAGTCCGAAGATCAGGCCGACGACCAGGAAAACGACGGTGATGCCGACGACGGCGCCGATCATCAAGGGCAGCAGCAGCTTGTCTTCCTTGCGCTGCATCTGGAACGCCTGCCAGAGCTGCTGGCGGCGTTCTTTCGACTGCTGCCTGCGGGCCGCCTTCGCCGCGGCCTTCGCTTCCTTGGACGGCGTACCGCCCTTGCCTACTGCCATGTTCACAGAATAGTGCCACGTCGGGTGGGTCTTCCCACCGCGTCAGTTCACGCCGCGACGCCCGATTTCGCCCAATGTGGTGAGATCCAGATCACCCGAGGACTCGGTCCAACCCATGGCGCGCAGCTCCGCGGGCGCGCCGACACCGAGCACGTCGTGTAGGCCGACGGCGACCGAGCGCGCGAGGCCGAGCAGGGTGTTCGACGACAGTGGCCAGAGCAGGGTGCGGGTCCAGTTGTCGATCTCGCGTCGCGCGACGGGTTCGCGCCAGCCGAGATCGCGCAGCGTGCGTTCACCGGTCGGCGAGATGGGCTGCGCGAGATAGGAATTGCCCGCCAGTTCGACGGACAGTTTGATGTCGTATTGCACGAATTGGACGTATCGATTGCCGGGCGCGCCGATAATCAGCGTTGCCCGCGAAGGCAGTTCGGAAAGGCATTGCGCCAGCGACCGCACGAATGGCTCCCAATCCGTGGTCACCGGCTCACTCATACTCCCCCCGGGGACTCGCACTGGCCCGATCATACGCCGCGCCTGAGGCACCAGCCGAATCTTTTGGCCGAGCGTGTCCTTCGTCCTGGGGCGATACCTAGCAGGTTCGCGCCCTCGGACCCGACGTGTTGAACAATGCAGTGATGCCCATGAATTTGCCAACCGAGACCGGCCCTCGATGACCGGTAACGCCACGCCGACCCACACCACGCCGGTGGCCGTCGATAAGCATGTCGCCGAACGCCTCGCACAAGCCCTGCGCTGCGCGACGGTGTCCTACGAGCCAGCCGATACCGCCGAGCTCACAGCGATCGATACCGAACCCAGCGACGCCGAATTCGTCCGACTGGGCGCGCACCTGGAACAGTCGTTCCCGCTGGTCCACGCCGAACTGGAAGTGGAGCGGTTCGGCCACAGCAGGCTGTATCGCTGGCCGGGCGTCGAACCTGATCGGGTGTCGGCGATTCTGCTCGCCCATCAGGATGTGGTGCCGGTCGATGATCTACAGCGGTGGACGCATCCGCCCTTCGCGGGTGTCGTGGATGACGAATTCATTTGGGGCCGTGGCGCAATCGACGACAAGAGTCGGTTGATCGCGACTCTGGAGGCGGTCGAATCCGCACTCGCCGCGGGAATTCGCCCGCGGCACACCATCTATCTGGCATTCGGGCACGACGAGGAGGTGTTCGGGGATCACGGCGCGGTGCGCATGGCGCAGCGGCTGCGCGAAGCCGGCGTGCGCGCGGATCTGCTACTCGACGAGGGCGGTGTCATTGTCGACGATATCGCCGACGATATCGACCGCCCCGTGGCTTCGATCATGGTGGGCGAGAAAGGCTATGCGACCGTTCGCCTTTCGGTATCGGCGGTCGGTGGACATTCGTCCATGCCCGGCAGACAGACCGCGGTCGGCCGGATCGCCCGCGCGGTGGGCCGGATTCAGGACCATCCGATGCCGTTGCGGTTGACGCCGGTGGTATCCGACATGGTCACCAGGCTGCGGGAGGTCATGCCCGAATATCGCCGCCGCTTGCTCCGATTCGCCGGACTGGCCACACCGGTGATCACCCGGATACTCGCGGCCCGTCCGCAAACCGAGGCGCTGGTGCGCACCACGACCGCGCCGACGGTAATCCGCGGCGGCATCAAACCCAATGTGCTGCCACAGCAGGCCGAGGCCCTGGTGAATTTCCGCATCCTGCCCGGCGATTCGGTCGCATCGGTGCTCCAACACTGCCGCAAGGTGGTGCGCGATGCGGAGGTACGGATCGAACTAGTCGGCATGACCTCCGAGCCCTCCCCCGGTAAACCACCCGGCCCGGCCTTCGACATGATCGCGAGACTGGCCGAGTCCGTCGTCCCGGGCATCGCGGTGACCACCGGCATCGTCCCCGGCGCCACCGATTCCCGGCATTACGACGATCTCGCCGCGACCCGCTGCAACTTCGCCCCGATCCTGCTCAGTAAGACCGACGTGGACACGATCCACGGAACCGACGAGCGCATCTCCCTGGTGAACTACGCTCGGCTCATCGAGTTCAATCGGCGGCTGATCGATCAGCTCGCAGCGCCGCCACGCACCCAAGGAGCCGATGTATGACAAACGATCCGACCATCGGCGAGTCCCCTGAGCCGACACCGGCCACCGAGGGCGAATTCGACGGCATCGGCAGCCGAATCGCTTGGCGCGCATGGCTTCCCGGTAACACCGCACGCGCGGTAATCGTGCTCGTGCACGGCGTCGCCGAACATTCCGGCCGCTACGCCCATGTCGGAAAGCGCCTCGCGGACAACGGTTTCGCGGTCTACGCACTCGACCACCTCGGCCACGGCAAGTCGGCGGGCAATAATGCGAATATCGGTTCGATGTCGGGCGCCGCCGATAATGTCGCGGAGATGCTGAAGATCGCGAGCCGAGAGCATCCGGAGGTGCCGCGGTTTCTGCTCGCGCATTCGATGGGCAGCCTGATCACGCTGTATCTCGCGGTCCGGGCACCGATCGACGTCGCCGGAATCGTATTGTCGGCGCCGCCGCTGGATATCGCCGTCGGCAATCCACTGCAGCGCCTGGTCGGTCCACTGCTGTCCCGCTTCGCGCCGAATATCGGTGTGTTGAAACTGGATTCATCGATGATCAGCCGGGATCCCGAGGTGGTTCGCGCCTATGACAACGATCCGCTGGTCTTCCGCGGCAAGCTCCCGGCCCGCACGGGTATGGAAATGCTGAACGCCACCGAATTCGTCAAGAGCCGTCTGGACAAGCTCACGGTGCCGCTGCTGGTGCTGCACGGCACGGCGGACACCATCGCGGCACCGTCGAGCAGCGATCTGATCGAGCGCGGCGCGGGCTCGAAGGATCTCACGGTGATCCGCTACAAGGGCCTCTACCACGAGGTTTTCAATGAACCAGAACAGGACAAGGTGCTCTCCGATGTCCTGGAGTGGCTGCAGGCCCGCGTAGCGCAGGAGTGAGTCGCGCTAGCGGTAGTTCTTCAGGCAGGTCTGCTCGCCGTCGAGGACTCCGGTACGGAACGCCTCCAACCGCTGGAAGCCACTCGCTACCACCTTGCCGTCCACATCGCTGGCGACCAGACCGTCGGAGAGCAGTCCGGAGACGGCCTCGTCGAGATCGTTCGCCGACAGGCGCGGATCGCTGCCGGGCTCGCTCAGTTTGGTCGTCACCACGCCGGTGAGGCAAGCGGTGCGCAGTCCGGCGGTCTCGGCTCCCGAGATCGAGAGCTTGCGTTCCTGTTGCACCGCAAGGACATAGCGGGAGATGAAGACGGCGAAGGCGTTGTAATCACCGTCCACCACCGCCGAGAGCGGTTGATCGTCGCCCTTCATCGCCCCGCCGCGTTTGGCGAGTTCGGGCACATCGGTGCCGATCTTGTTCGAACTCGGGCAGTACGAAACCGGCTCGGTGGCGGTCACCTTCGAGCAGTTCTTGACGATCCCGCTGTAGTCGTACTGCGGTGCCTGCCGCAGTGGGAAGATCTTCGCCAGCGCGTGGCTCAGACTGGTCAGCGACGCCACGTCGACCGGAAGCTGGGCGTCCTGTTCGCCGTCCTCATATGTCGTCGGCAGGGTGCCTCTGCGCTGCTCGATCTCCTTCTTATTGATCTTCTTGCAGCCCTGGGTGCCGTCGGTGTAACCGATCTGCACCGCGGTCACCCGCTCGAAGGCGGAGCCGTGCACATTCTTCGGGTTGTCCGGATCGGTATCGCGCACCGCGATGGTGGCGCCGAGGACCGCATTGAGCCCGTCGGTCATATTCAGCGTGAAATGCGCCGAACTCCCTTCCGCTACATGGCGCAGGAAGACACCGGCCAGGCAGTCGGCCTGCTGCTCCTTCACCAGTGTCCCGGTGAAGAATCCGGCGAGCTTGGCCTGGCCCTGGATGGAGTGACCGTATTCGTGCGCGAGCACCATCACGATCGCCATATCGCTGTACTTCTGCCGCAGCAGCGGCAGCAACACACCGCGGTCCCAGCCGATGGTGTGGTCCAGACCGCAGTAGGCCGCGTTCACCAGGTGATAGGTGCTGGACCTGCAGAACTTGATCGCCTGCTCTTCGGATGCCCTCGCATCCCAGGAGATGTAGCGGCTCACCGGCTTGAAGGTGCCGGGAAAGTTCTTGCCGTACTCGGTCTTCCAGAAATCTTCCAGATCGGCGATGGTGTTGAGGGCGAGTTTGTCGACCGCGCCGCCGTCGCCGTTGTCCGCGGTGAGCGGTGCGTCCGGCACACCCTTGCGCGGGCCGCTCGGCCCATTGTTGGAGACCGCGCCGGTAAGGTCCCACGGATTATCCGCGGTCACCGCGCTCGCCCCCGGCTGGCCCGCCTTGCCGTCGCAGCCGACCAGCGCCGCGCCGACCAACATCAATACCGCGACCACCCCGATCCGCAGCCGTCTAGTCCTCATCAGGTCTTTCCTCCCCGCACTCACAGTGGGTCCGTCCTCGGCGAACCCCGACCCGATAGGTGCGGCGCATCGCGTGCGCCGGCCCGTCGAGCGATCACATGGTAATCGCACAAACCCCTGCGCGCGTATACGTCTGCGCGTATTCGCCCGTCAGGCGTTGAGTTGCACCTGCGCCAGTATCGCGCGATGATCCGATCCGGGAATGGTGAGCGAGCGGACATCGGCCGCCGTGCCGTCGGCGACCAGAATGTGATCGATGCCGATCACCGGACCCCACCGGCGGTCGCCGGATAGGTGAACAGCGGCCCGGCACCCGCCTGGTCTGCCGCCGCGACGAACCGCCCGCGCAGCAGATCACGGAATGCCGAATGATCGCGTGTGGCATTGAAATCCGCGCCGACGATGGCGGGCCCCTGTTGCGCGTCCAGTATTTCGCGAACTCAGCCCCCGAAGACGCGCTCCACCACCGCTTTCGCCCGCCGCGTGACGCGCATGTAGTTGTCCAGGAACTCGCTGCCGTCATCGTTGGGCCACCCCGCGACCCGCGCGACGGCCGATAGCAGACGGCCCGGGCCGGGTAGTTGATCGGCGGGCTTGCCACGCACCAGCACCAGTGCGTTGCGCGCCTTGGTCGCGGTGATCCAGGCTTCACGCAAGAGCGAAACGTCTTCGACCGCAAGCAATTCGGTCTGCTCGATGACATCGAGGGCTTGCAGCGTCGAGGTGTTGTGCAGTGCGCCCACATCGTGGGCGTAACGCAGCTGCATCAGCTGTACGGTCCACTCGATATCGGCGAGGCCACCGCGCCCGAGTTTGGTGTGGGTCGCCGGATTCGCACCGCGCGGCAGGCGTTCGGCATCCACTCTGGCCTTGATCCGACGGATCTCGCGCACCGCCTCCGCCGATACCCCGCCCTCGGGATAGCGCACCCTATCGATGGTGTGCAGGAACCGGACACCGAGGTCCTGATCGCCGGCCACCTGATGTGCGCGCAGCAGGGCCTGCACCTCCCACGGCTGCGCCCACTGCTGGTAGTAGGCGGCGTAGGCGGCCAGCGTGCGCACCAGCGCGCCGTTGCGGCCCTCCGGGCGCAGTCCCGCGTCGACCTGCAGCGGCGGATCCGTACTCGGCGCGCCGAGCAGTCGTTGTACCTTCTCCGCGATGCCGATCGCCCATTTCACGGCAGTGGTCTCGTCCGCGCCCGGACGCGGATCACAGACGAACAGCACATCGGCATCGGAGCCGTAGCCGAGTTCCAAACCGCCCAGTCGCCCCATGCCGATCACCGCGAAATCGGCCGGTGCCGGTGCCCCGAGTTCGGCCTCGCTGGCCCGAATCACCGCGCGCAGTGCGGCTTCCAGCACCGCGACCCACACCGTCGACAGTGCCCGGCACACCTGCGGGACATCCAACATGCCCAGCAGATCGGCCGAGGCGACCCGCGCCAATTCGTGTCTGCGCAGCGAACGAGCCGCGGCCACCGCACGTTTCGGATCCTCGTAGCGCGCCGCCGCGGTCAGGATTCCGCGCGCGACGTCTTCTGGCTGCGGGCTGAGCAACAGCGGCCCACCCGGGCCGTCGGCATACATCCGAATCGTGTCCGGCGCATTGATCAGCAGATCCGGCAGATACTCCGAGGAGCCGAGCACGATCATCAGCCGCTGTGCGATCGCGCCTTCGTCGCGCAATTCGCGCAGGAACCAGATCTGATCGTCCAGTCCCTCCGAGACCCGCCGGTAGGCGAGCAGTCCGGCATCGGGATTCGGTGTGTCCCCGAGCCATTCGAGCAAAGTCGGCAACAGCAGCGCCTGAATCCGGCCCTTGCGCGATACTCCGCCGGTGAGCGCTTTCAGATGGCCCAGTGCGTTTTCCGGCGCCGCGTAGCCGAGCGCCGCCAACTGCCGGATCGCCGCGTCCGGGCTCAGCCGCAGCGCGTCCGGATCCATCTTGACCACCGATTCCAGCAGTGGCCGATAGAAGAGTTTGGCGTGTAAGCGCCGCACCCGCACCGCATTTCGGCGAATCTCGGTGCCGAGCACGCCGACCGCGTCCTGGCGACCGTCCGGGCGGATATGGGCCGCGCGGGCCAGCCAGCGCATGCCCTCCTCGTCATCGGCGGCGGGCAGGGTGTGGGTACGCTTGAGTCGCTGCAACTGCAGCCGGTGTTCGAGCAGGCGCAGGAATTCGTAGGAGGCGGTGAGGTTCGCGGCATCGTCGCGGCCGACGTACCCACCCGCGGCCAATGCCGTCAGCGCTTCCACGGTGCCCTGCACGTGCAGTGTCTCATCCACCCGGCCGTGCACCAATTGCAGTAGCTGCACGGCGAATTCGACATCGCGCAGGCTGCCGTGGCCGAGTTTGAGTTCACGCTCGCGCAGATCGGCGGGCACCAGATCCTCTACCCGACGCCGCATCGCCTGCACATCCGCGACGAAGTCGGGACGCTCGGCAGCGGTCCACACCATCGGCATCAACGCGCCGCGGTACTGGTCCCCCAGCGCCAGATCGCCGGTCACCGGCCGCGCCTTGAGCAGCGCCTGGAACTCCCAGGTCCGGGCCCAGCGCTTGTAGTACGCGATATGCGAGTCCAAGGTGCGCACCAGCGCACCCGCCTTGCCCTCGGGCCGCAGGGCCGCATCGACTTCGAAGAAGGCCGCGCTGCCCACGCTCATCATCTCGGCGGCCAGCCGAGTAGCCGTGGCATCGGCCGGTTCGGCCACGAAGACGACATCGACATCGCTGACGTAGTTGAGTTCGCGGGCACCACTCTTGCCCATGGCGAGCACGGCCAGCCGCACCGGCACCGGCCCGTCCTTGCAGACCCGGGCCACCGCCACCGCCAGTGCGGCGGTCAATGCGGCATCGGCGAGATCGGTGAGATGGCGACCGACCACCTGATACGGCAGCACCGGCTCGTTCTCCACGGTCGCCGCCAGATCCAGCGCGGCCAAGAGCATGAGCTGATCGCGATACCTCTTGCGCAGCAGTGCGATCGCCTCGGGACCCGACAACTCGGCCCGGTACAGCACGGCATCCGCGTGCGGACTCTGCGCCGGTAGGGCCCGCACCGCCGCCAATAGGTCCGCGATCAGCTCCTCGCGCGCGGGTAGCTTGTCCCGCAGCAGAATTCGCCATGCGGCTGGGTCGGCGACCAGATGATCAGCGAACGCACTCGACGAGCCGATGAGCGCGAAAAGTCTGCCACGCAAGGCGGTATCGCCGCGCAGTGTCGAATCGAGCTCGGACCAGTGCTCGCCCAGCGCGGCCTGCAACCGCGTCAGCGTCAGCAGTGCCAGGTCGGCATCGGGCGCGCGCGACAGCGCCCACAGCAGCGGAATGCTGTCGATATTGTCCCACGCCAACTCTCGTAACGAGGCGACGGCGGTCGGCTCGAGCAAGCCGAGCCGACCGACACCGGGGATAGCTGAACGAGCAGACGGCGGCCGGACCATGAGTCCAACTTAGTTGCCCGCTCATCCGTTTCCACCCGGCACGGTCGAAAGGAGTCGTAAACGTAGCCGACGCGCCGGTTTAACCGGCTAGAGGCCGAGGTACTCCTTCAGCTCGAACGGCGTCACCTGACTGCGGTAGTCCGCCCATTCCCGACGCTTATTGCGCAGGAAGAAGTCGAAGACGTGCTCGCCGAGCGTTTCGGCGACCAGTTCCGAGCGCTCCATCGCGTGCAGCGCCTCGTCGAGCGTGCCGGGCAACTCGCGGAAGCCCATGGCGCGCCGCTCGGCGGCGGTCAGCGACCACACGTCGTCCTCGGCCTCCGGCGGCAGCGTGTAGCCCTTCTCGATGCCACGCAGACCGGCTGCGAGCAGCACGGCGAAGGCCAGGTAGGGGTTGCAGGCCGAATCCGGGCTGCGGATCTCGACCCGACGCGAGGATGCCTTGTTCGGGGTGTACATCGGCACTCGCACCAGAGCGGAACGGTTGGACCGGCCCCACGAGGCCGCGGTCGGCGCCTCGCCGCCGTGGATGAGTCGCTTGTAAGAGTTCACCCACTGGTTGGTGATCGCGCTGATCTCCGAGGCGTGCTCCAGGATGCCCGCGATGAACGCTCGCGCGGTATCCGAGAGGTTGATCGGATCGTCGGGATCGTGGAAGGCATTGGCCTCACCCTCGAACAGGCTCATATGGGTGTGCATGGCCGAGCCCGGGTACTGGGTGAACGGCTTGGGCATGAAGGTCGCGCGCACACCCTCGTCGATGGCCACTTCCTTGATCAGGTAACGGAAGGTCATCACATTGTCGGCCATGGACAGCGCGTCGGCGTAGCGCAGGTCGATCTCCTGCTGCCCCGGGGCGCCCTCGTGGTGGCTGAACTCCACCGAGATGCCCATCGACTCCAGTGCGTCGATGGCGTGGCGACGGAAGTTGGGGGCCGAATCGTGGACGGCTTGATCGAAGAAGCCGCCGGTATCGGCGGGGGTCGGCGTGGAGCCGTCCTGCGGGCCGTTCTCCAGTAGGAAGAATTCGATCTCCGGGTGGACATAGCAGCTGAACCCGACGTCACCGGCCTTGTTGAGCTGACGGCGCAGCACGTGGCGCGGGTCGGCCCAGGACGGCGATCCGTCGGGCATGGTGATATCGCAGAACATGCGCGCGGAGTGCTGGTGGCCCTTGCTCGTCGCCCACGGCAGCACCTGGAAGGTCGAGGGATCCGGCCGCGCCACCATATCGGCCTCGGACACTCGGGCGAACCCCTCGATGGCCGAGCCGTCGAAGCCGATGCCCTCTTCGAAGGCGCCCTCCAGCTCCGCCGGAGCGATGGCAACGGACTTCAGATAGCCCAACACGTCGGTGAACCAGAGACGCACGAAGCGGATATCGCGTTCTTCGAGCGTCCGCAGCACGAATTCCTTCTGGCGATCCATGCCGCCGAGCGTAAGCATCCGGCGTTAAATCCGTGTTACATACACGCTTAGGGATTGCAATCCCATCCTCCGGAATGAAAAGCGCAGGGTACGAGATCGCGTTGTGCGCGAGCGAACCACCAGCACAGCACGCTCCCAGGCACGACAGCGCCGAGCACGACGAGGCGTGGTCGTGAGCGGAGTCAGCAGGTCAGAGCGGGCTCCGGGATCTTCAGATCGACGAGATAGGAAATCACCGCGTCGTCCAGGCACTGATCCCCGGCGACCAGTGCCGCGGTGTGTCGGGTACCACGGTAGGTGATCAGTGCGGCGCCGAGTTGGTTGGCGAGATCGACACCAGCCTGATACGGCGTCGCGGGATCCTCGGTGGTCGAGACCACCACTGTCTTCGGCAGACCCGGCGCCGACACCTTATGCGGTGTGCTCGTGTTCGGCACCGGCCAGACCGCGCACAACTCCAGCGGGGCCGCCCCGGTGCCGCGACCGTCATCCAGGAACGGTGCCGCCTTGCGGTATTCGGTGTCCTGCCGGCCCGCCACCGCACGATCGTTGATCGGCGGATCGTCGACACAGCGGATGGCGTTGAAGGCCTCCTGCGTGTTGTCGTAGTTGCCGTCCTCGCGGCGACCGTCGTACAGATCGGCGAGCTTCAGCAGCGTGTCGCCGCGTCCGTCCCGCAGTTCGGACAGGCCGAGGGTGAGTACCTTCCAGAAATCATCGGAGTAGAGCGCCTGCTGCACACCGGTGATGGCGTCGCCGTAGCTGAGTCCGCGCGGATCGGTGGTCGCGGCCGGCTTGGTCTCCAGCGGATTCACCAGCGCGCGGAACCGCGCGACCGCCTGGGCCGGATCGGTGCCGAGCGGGCAGTCCGCCTGCTTGACGCATTGCGCGGCGTAGGCGTCGAACGCCTGCTGGAAGCCCGCCGCCTGCCGCAGCGATTCCTGCACCGGATCCTGGGAGGAGTCCACCGCGCCGTCGAGCACCAGTGCGCGCACATTGTCCGGGAACTTCTCGGCGTATGCCGAGCCCAGTTTGGTGCCGTAGGAGTAGCCGAGGTAGCTGAGCTTCGGATCGCCGAGCACGGCACGGATCACATCCATGTCCTGTACCACCTCGCGGGTGCCGACATGGGCCAGAAATTCGGTGCCCGTGCGCTCGACGCAGTGGCCGACGAGCTGATGGTTCTCGTCCTCGGCCTTGGCGATACCCGCCGGGGAGTTGTCGGTCGGCGGTTCGGCGCGCTCGGCATCGTTCTGCTGCGGGGTCAGACAGGCGATAGTCGGGATCGAGGAGCCGATACCGCGCGGATCGAAGCCGACCCGATCGAAGCGCTCGGCCAGCGGCGTCTTGCCCGCGATACCCGCCATCGACAGGCCCGATACGCCGGGCCCGCCCGGGTTGAGCAGCAGGGAACCGATCCGCTTACCGCCGGCCGGGATTCGGGCCAGCGCGATCTGCGCGGTCGCGCCGTCGGGCTTGGCGTAGTCGACGGGCACGGTGATGCGGGCGCATTCGGTATTGGGCGCGGGGCGCTCGTCCGGGGAACCGAAACCGTCGCAGGAACCCCAGTTCACAGTCTGGCTGTAAAACTTCTCGAGACCCGCGGGTGGTGTGGGCAACGGATTGCCCGGCTCGTCCTTGGACGCGCTACATCCGGCCGCCACCACCGCCAAGGCCACCGCGACCAGAACGCCACGTGACCCACTCCGCACCACAGACATGTGGAAGATCCTGGCACGGTTCCCCGTCCCTTCGACACCTGTGCCGGTCGGGAATTCCGCTGATCTTCGTCGCCGGGCCGACGGGTCGGTGAAATCAGTTCGTTGCGCTGGGATTGTGATGTGACCAATTGCACCGCTCACGGCCTTAAGCGGGCCGTGCGGAGGGTGCACACTGGATGCGTCATACACACCCGGGGACCCGGACGGGCCTCGAGGCGACAACCACGAAAGGGACGATGATGTCCATATCCGAATCGGAAACCCCTGCCTACGGCGCTGCCCCGGCCACAAAGTCGGCCAAGCGCAAGACGCGGGTACCTCATCTGCGGCAGATGAAGGCCGATGGCGAGAAGTGGTCGATGTTGACCGCCTACGACTATTCCTCCGCTCGTATCTTCGAAGAAGCCGGTATTCCGGCCCTGCTGGTGGGTGACTCCGCCGCCAATGTCGTCTATGGCTACGACACCACCATGCCGATCACCGTCGACGAACTCATCCCGCTGGTGCGCGGTGTGGTCCGTGGTGCACCGCATGCGCTGGTGGTGGCCGATCTGCCGTTCGGCACCTACGAATCCTCGCCACAGCAGGCGCTGGCCACCGCGACCCGGTTCATGAAGGAGGGCGGTGCGCACGCGGTCAAGCTGGAGGGCGGCGAGCGGGTCGCCGAACAGATCGCGCTGATCACCTCGGCCGGCATTCCGGTCATGGCGCATATCGGCTTCACCCCGCAGAGTGTCAATACCCTCGGTGGTTTCCGCGTGCAGGGTCGCGGCGACGGCGCCGAGCAGCTCATCGCCGATGCCATCGCGGTTCAGGAGGCAGGTGCGTTCTCCGTGGTGATGGAGATGGTGCCCGCCGAATTGGCCGGCCAGGTGACCCGCAAACTGACCATTCCGACCGTCGGCATCGGTGCCGGCGCGGAATGCGATGCGCAGGTGCTGGTCTGGCAGGATATGGCGGGCTACACCAGTGGCAAGACCGCCAAGTTCGTCAAGCGGTTCGGCCGGATCGGCGATGAATTGCGTTGCGCCGCAGCCGCTTACGCCGACGAGGTGCGTCGCGGGACCTTCCCCGGCCCCGAGCACAGCTTCTGATTTCACGATGAGCGGCCCAGCGGTGCACGCACCGGCGGCGCTGCTCGGCCAACCCGTGCGGCCGATGCTCGACTGGGCCACGCGAGCTCTCACCGATCGCGGCCTGAAAATCGTTGGGACGCCGGAGGAAACGCGACGGCGGGAATGGTCTTTGTGGCGCACCATCGACGCCTCGCCACCTCGGCTCGCACGCGTTCTGAACGGCTTGCTGGACGATCTGCGCGCGGGCTTCGACCAGGTTTGATCGGCGGTTCCCGGTAAACTCGCGCGGGCCACGCGCGGCAAATAATGGCAGACTCGAAACCGACAATGCCGACACGAGCAGAGGTACCGATGCCGCAACCCCGTTGGATTTCACGCTGCACGCTACTGGTAGCGGGCGTTTTCGCCGCCGCGGCGCTCACTGCCTGCGGGAACAACTCGAGCCCTGCGCCCACCGGCAGCTCGAGCTCGACCACCGCATCGGCGACGGCCACCAGCGCGGGTAAAACCACCAGCGCGCCGCCGACGACACTGGAGATCTCCGACGCGTCGGCTACCCAGCTGTGCGACATGATCCGCCCGGAGCTGTCGAATTGGCGTGTGCAGGGTCCGACGCTGGGCCGGATCGGGCTCAACGCGCTGGTACACGAATGGGCGCTGCGCAATGGCGGTATCAACGGGCATGTGCTCGCCGATAAGGCGATGATCGACCGGATCACCACCAAGAGCTGCGCCGATGTGCACCAGCAGGCGATCGAGGCGCTGGAGCTGCCCGATCTGGCTTCGGGGCTTGCCTTCTGATGCGCACTCTCTACCCCGCGATTGCGCCGTACGAAACCGGCATGCTCGATGTCGGCGCGGGCCAATCCGTGTACTGGGAGATCAGCGGCAATCCGGATGGTAAGCCCGTGGTGTTCCTGCACGGCGGACCCGGTGGCGGCACCGAACCATTCCACCGGCAGTTCTTCGACCCGGCCGCTTACAAGATCGTGCTGTTGGATCAGCGTGGCTGCGGGCGGTCCACTCCGCATATCGCGGACGGGGCGAGTCTGGAGACCAATACCACCGGACACCTGATCGCCGATATCGAGGCGCTGCGCATACATCTCGGCATCGACCGCTGGCAGGTATTCGGCGGCTCCTGGGGTTCCACTCTCGCGCTCGCCTATGCGCAGCAGTACCCGGAACGAGTCACCGAACTGGTGCTGCGCGGGATATTCCTGTTGCGGCGCAAGGAAATCGACTGGTACTACAACGGCGCCGCGGGCAATATCTACCCCGACGAGTGGGAAAAGTTCCTGGCCCCGGTGCCCGAGGACCAGCGCGACAGCGATCTGGTGCAGGTGTATCACCGGCTGCTGCACTCCCCCGACGAGAAGGTCGCCGAAGCGGCCGCCGTCGCCTGGTCCACCTGGGAGGGTGCGACCAGTTCGCTACTGCCGAACTCGGATCGGGTGCAGGAGAGCGCCCAGCCGCGGTTCGCGCTGGCATTCGCCAGGATCGAGAACCACTACTTCGTCAATCGCGGATTCCTCGACGAGGGACAGCTGCTGCGCGATATCGACAAGATCGCGCATATCCCGGCCGTCATCGTGCAGGGTCGCCACGATGTCGTCTGCCCGACGACCAGCGCGTGGGAACTGCATCGCGCCTGGCCCGGTTCGGTACTGCACATCGTGGACGACGCCGGTCACGCCGCTGCGGAGCCGGGCATCACCCATCATCTCGTCGAGGCGACCGACGGATTCGCGAAGGTAAGCTGATCATGGTCAAGGCCCGAACCGCTGTTGTCGCCGCACTGCGCGACGACGTCGACCGGCTGCTGGCCGCCGAACCGGACGTCCGCGCCGACGCCTGGGATTCGGTGCACCAGATGCGGGTCGCGACACGCAGACTGCGCAGTGTGCTGCGCTCGTACCGCACGCTGTTCGAGGCCACGCCGGTCGCCGAGATACAGCAGGAACTGAAGTGGCTGGCCGACCTGCTGGGGGTGGCGCGGGACGCCGAGGTGCGGGCGGAACGGTTCACGGCGCTGCTGGACGCGCACGCCCCCCAGAGCGAATTGCCCCAAGGGGAATTGCCACCGGGCGAATTCGCCGGGCTCGCAACGCAATCTGCTGTTGCGCCGAAGACGGCAGACGAGGGCCACGTGCCCGGCGCGGCCGACTCCGTGCGTACCGAACTGGTCGACGCGGAGCGAGACCGGTACCAGAGCGCGCATGCGCAGATCATCGACGCCCTCGATCACCATCGCTATCACGCACTGCGCCACCAACTTTCGGCCTGGCGCACCGAGCCGCCCCTCGCTGCCGACAATTCGAAACGGCCCGCCGCCGAGATCTTCGAACGCATCCTGCGCAAGGACCGCAAGCGCTTGCGGCGGCTGGTCTACGCCGAACCCGCCGTTTCACCCGCTGAGCGCGTCGAACTGCTGCACGATATCCGCAAGGGCGCCAAGCGCCTGCGCTACTCGTGCGAAGGCGCGATCGACGTGCTCGGCAGTGCCGCAAAGGATCTCGGTGCCCAGGCGAAACGCCTGCAAACCGTACTCGGCGACCACCGCGACGCGGTCGAATCCCGCGAAGCGATCCTGGCGCGAGCCGCCGAAACCCACGCCACCGGCGCCAGCGCCACCATCTACGAACTCCTCGCCGACGCCGAAGAAATCGCCGCAGGCGAAGCGCTGGCCAAATATCCCGCCGCAGCGTCGTTCGTTTCCATCTGAGTCGGGTCCCGTCATTCCCGAGGTCGACCTCGCCTCGACTCGAGTGTTGTTCGGATCAGTGCTCGCGCGGATTCACCTTCGGCCGACTGGCCGAGGAGAGTCTGAAATTTCTTCTTCGGGCCGTCAGACGGGGTAGCCGAAGCTGATCTTGCGGGCGGCGGGATCGGCGGCGACCAGGCGGACCTGTACCTGAGCGCCCTCCGGGGGTGCGCCGATGCAGGGGCCGACGACCGGTGGGTCCGCTATGAAGACCTCGGCGGGGCGGGTGCCGTTGGCTTCGCGTACCACCACGGCTTCGAAGATCGAGCCGCTGCGTTCGGCGAGCAGGGTGGATTCGGTGAGGTCGATGCAGGCTCGTTCCACCTTGCCTGCGATGCTGTCGCTGCGCTTCATGGACTCGGCGGTGGAAACCAGGCCATCTCGAACCCATTGCGGCACTTCGGTTCCGGCGCAGCGAGCCAGGCAGATCTCGGTGGCGAAACGGTCGGCGAGGCGGCGCAGCGGTGCGGTGACGTGTGCGTAGGGCGCGCCGATTGCGCTGTGTCGCAGGTTGTTCATGTGCGGGCTGCTCGCCGGCTTGGCACCAGTCCGTCCGACGCCCACCGGACCTGCACCACCGACCACACCCGCGCTGTCCACCGCGCCCGCACCACCAACGGAACCCGCACCACCCACCACACCCGCGCCGCCCGACGACTCGGCCTCACCTGCCGACCGCGAATCGGCGTCCGCACTACCCACCGACGGCGCACCACCCGCCGATCGCGCACCCGCCACCCGAGAACCATTCGTTCCCGCGGCAATCCCACCATCGACCACCGTGTACCCCGCGCCGCGCAGCAACCCGGTCGCCTCGGACATCAGCACCAATGTCGCGGGCGCATTCGGATCGAGCCCGGCCAGCATCCGACCGACGGACTGGTCAGCGGGCCAGACAACCCCCAACGCCGCGGCCGTCCTGCGCATCGAATCGATCGCCGAATCGGCGGGCGGCGGCATAGTCCGCAAGAATGCGATGCGTTCACCGGCACCGGGCGCACCATCGGGTCCACTGCCGTTCAACATGATCCGTGCCGCGCACATGCCGGTCAGCAGGGAAATCTGTTCGTTCCAGTCATCGGCGGCGGTACGCGGTTCCACCACCAAACGCCAGTGCCCGATGGCGTTGTCGTCACGGATAACACTCTGGGCGGGCAAGCGCAGTCCGATCGCACCGCGGGCCAGCCCGGCCTCGATGCGCCGCATGCCGAATTCCGGCAGGGCCGCGATCGAGGGATGCAGGCGGTTCGTGTCGGCGTCGGCCTGGACGCCGGCGTAGTCGAGTCGGGCTCGCGAGCGCACGGTGGCTCGGATCACCGAGAATCGCTGCGGCTGCGCGTTCTCATCGCATTCGATGGTCCACAGAGCGGCCGGTCTGGTCTGTTCGGGGAGCAGGCTCGCGGAATTCTCCGAGAGGATCGGCGGGTGCAGCGGTACGGCGCCATCGGGGAGATAGAAGGTCTGGCCGCGCGTGCCCGCTTCCTGGGCCAGCGGGCCGGCGGGATCCACTACCGCGCCGACATCGGCGATCGCGTAGTGGACGGTGAAACCGGAAGAGGTGCGTTCGATATGCACCGCCTGGTCCAGATCCATGGCACCGGGCGGGTCGATCGTGACGAATGGAATATCGGTGCGGTCGGCGCGAGTGCCCGCGAACGCGTCGATCGCGTCGCGGGCCGCCGCGGTGGCCTCGGCGGGATACGCCGAGGACAATCCGAATTCGAATCGAATGGCGCCGAAATCTACCGGCGCCGACACGATCCGCTGGTGCAGTTCCACGCTGGCGCGGTCGTTCTCTACTGCAGTGCCAACATGGTGCCGTTCAGTTCATTGAACGGGCCGTACACGGTGAAGGTCACCCGCCCACCCGGGACGCTGGCGGAGACGTCCGCCGCCGCGTCCAGCGCCTCCCCGAACGACGCCGCCGACGGATGCGGCAGACCGGCGATGGCCTGCCCGACGTGGTTCTGGTGCACCCAGGCGGTGTCGGCCGCGCTGAGGTCGACCTGGACCCCACCCGCCAGCGGGGTGATCGCGACCGCCGAGGCGGACCCGGTGCCCAGCATGGCGAAAACCGATGCGGCCCCGGCGATCAGCGCACCGGCGACCAGTGAACGAACAATCCGCATAGAGTTGTGACCTGCTTCCATGATCGAAGAATGTGGGGATCGTGGCGGACCGGCAACGGGTCTTACCAACGGCGCCTACTCTATGACGTCGCTCACGCTCTGGGCCAGTTCGACCCGGGTCGCCATGCCGGACACGCCGCACCCGGCGACGTCACACGCCCGGCTGCTATGGTTCCCCGGCGTGGCGGGGTCGAGCTTTTTCCCGTATGCGCAGGTCACCTGTACGTCGACAATTGGGAGTTATCCACTGATGTCAACGATTCTTTTCGATTATCTGATGCCGCTGCTCGGTCCCGAGCAGGCGTCTTATTGGGCGCAGGTCTTCGTGGTCAACCCGCTCTGACCTCATCGTCACCGATGCGGTCTTCGTCGCCTTCCGTTAACCAGACGGGAGGCGACGTTTCCCAAGTGCCGCTAGCATCCCGCTTCGTGACCAGAACTACCGCCGCAATCGCGGCCAGCTCCACCATATTCGCCCTGCTCCTCGCCGGTTGCGGCGATAATAAAGACTCTTCCGCCGCGCCCGCCGCCGCGACGACTTCGGCGGCCAAGGCTGCCGGCGCCGATACCGTGGACAGCGTTAAGGCGGGGACGTTCGTCGTCAGCTACCGCAGCGCCTTCCCCAAGCTCGCCGAGGGCAAAGACGACGCCACCCTGCGCGACATCCTGGTCGAAACCTGCAAGGACATCAAGGGCGGCAAGAGCGAGGACGAGGCCGTCCAGAACGTGATCAAGCGCACCAAGGGCACAACCGAGGCCTCCAAGGAAGAGGCCCAGGCGATCTATCAGATGGCGAAGATGCTCTGCTGAGCCGAAACCCTCAATCCTTCAGCCACGGTAAATAATTGGGCAGGTATTTCAACACATACCCCACGATGATCATGACGATGATCGCGATCACGGGAATCAGTATGGACATCGGCCCGGTTTCCTTACGTTGTACTACCGATGCGGTCGTACGGCGCGGACGGCCATAGCGACCGAGTGCCGGTCGCCACACATGGTCAGCCGTACCCGTATCGGTATACGCCTGTTGTGTTACGGGCGTATACCGTCTTGTTCGGCCGTTGGCGTGTTGCCCCGATCGAGTGCCGGTGTCGGCTCGGGCGGGGTGATCTCCGGTGTGGTTTCGGGTGCGGTCGGGGTCGAATCGGCCGCGGTCGCGTCAGACGGCGTGCCGCGTTCCAGGAACCGCAGCAACTCCACCGGAAATGGCAGCACCAACGTCGAATTCTTTTCCGCCGCAACCTGAACCACGGTCTCCAGCAGCCGCAACTGCAGTGACGCCGGGGATTGCGACATCTGCGCGCCCGCCTGTGCCAACATCTTCGACGCCTGCAATTCGCCCTCGGCGGAAATAACCCGCGCCCGCCGTTCCCGCTCGGCCTCGGCCTGTCGCGACATCGAGCGCTTCAGCGAATCCGGTATCGACACATCCTTGATCTCCACCCGATCGATATGAATACCCCAGCCGAGCGCCGGGCTATCGATCATGATCTCCAGCCCCTTGTTCAACTCCTCGCGGTTGGACAACAGGCTGTCCAGATCGCTCTTTCCGATAATCGACCGCAAGGACGTCTGCGCCACCTGCCCCACCGCGAACAGATAGTTCTGCACCTCCACTACCGCGCAGACCGGATCGATCACCCGGAAATAAACCACGGCATCGACGCGCACCGTCACGTTGTCGCGGGTGATGCCGTCCTGTGCGGGCACCGGCATGGTGACGATCTGCGTCGAAATCTTGCGCATCCGGTCCACGAACGGAATCAACATGCGCAGTCCGGGATCTCGGGTTCCGACCACCCGGCCGAACCGGAATACCAGTCCCTTCTCATATTGGCTGACCACGCGCGCGCTCATCGCGGTGAGCACCCCGCCCGCGATCGCTCCCACCCCGAAAATCGCCCCGATTACGGAAAGAATATCCATGGCTACACCCCGTACGAAGTGCCTGACCGCACCGAATTCCGGCTCAGCGGTCCACTTCCATCATGGCACCGGTGAGCACCGGATTGCAGGGGCGGACGAGTTGGCCTGTAAGCCGGATCCTGTCCCCGGTTTGCACCGGGTGACGGCCATCCATCTGGACACACCGTTGCCGGGTGCCTCGAGCGGTCCACCCGCAGGCTCGGGCGAGCAGCCCTCGAACACCTGCGCAGCCGCACCGCGAACGATGCGACCTTCGACCTTGCTCCGGGCGGGGTTTACCTAGCCGCCCCGGTCACCCGGAGCGCTGGTGCGCTCTTACCGCACCGTTTCACCCTCACCGCATGATCCCGAGGGATCATGGGCGGTCTGTTTTCTGTGGCACTTTCCCGCGGGTCACCCCGGGTCGCCGTTAGCAACCGCCCTGCTCTGTGGAGTCCGGACTTTCCTCGGCGACGGGCTGCGGCACTCGTGTGCCCGTTCCCATCGCCGCGGCCGCCCGGCCAACTCGTCCGCAGCGTTTAGCCTACTGTGATCAAGGGGTACTTTGTTCATCGGCCTGACCTGGTGACCGGTCGGGGGGTAGTAGTTCGGACCGAAACAGTACGGTGAGGTGCCATGGAACGTGTCGAGGTCAGTTTCCCCTCGGGTAGCGAGCAGTGCGCTGCCTGGCTGTATCCGCCCGCCGGCATCCCCAAACCCCGCCCCCTCGTCGTCATGGGGCACGGTCTCGGCGCGAACCGGGAGATGGGGCTGGATCGGTACGCCCGGCGCTTCGCCGCCGCCGGAATGGGTGTGCTGGTATTCGATTACCGGCATTTCGGGGCCAGTCAGGGTGCCCCGCGTCAGCTGGTGCATATCGCCCGGCAGCGCGAGGACTGGC
Source organism: Nocardia citri (assembly GCF_054065835.1). Lineage (NCBI taxonomy): Bacteria > Bacillati > Actinomycetota > Actinomycetes > Mycobacteriales > Nocardiaceae > Nocardia > Nocardia citri. The sequence continues at coordinate 198,000 of NZ_JBSUQM010000008.1, read as the reverse complement.
GCTCGGCCATCGCTTACGCGCGCACGCTGCGCGGCTTCGACGCGACCCGAATCGCATTGTGGGGCACCTCTTTCGGTGGCGGCCATGTGCTGTCGATCGCGCCCGACGACGACTACATCGCAGCCGTTGTCGCCCAGGTTCCGTTCACCAGCGGCTGGGCCTCAGCCATGGCGAAAGGGCCGACCAGCCTGACCAAGGTGGCCACCATCGCGGTCACCGATCTGCTCGTCGGTCCGGTCCGGCGCAAGCCCGTTCGCGTCCGGCTGGCCGGTCGCAAGCGTTCCGCGGCGCTGATGAGCGCGCCGGACGCGCCGGAGGGTTACGGCAGGCTCGCCGACGAGAGCGCGACCTACGAATCGAAAGTCGCTGCCCGCGTGGCCTTCTCGACACTGTTCGATTCCCCCGGCCGCCGGGCCAAGGCATTGAAGATGCCGGTCTTGTACGCGGTCGCCGACAACGACACCATCGCACCGCCGAAGCCGACACTGCGGGCGGCCGAACGCACCAAGCACGCAATCGTCAAGCGTTATCCGGTAGGGCATTTCGATGTCTACTTCGACGATATCTTCGAGCAGACGGTATACGACCAGACCGAATTCTTGGTGTCGGTGCTGCGGCCCTAGAAATCCATTCGACTCGCCGATCTGCCCGTCGCGCGCAAACGCACCATGATCGTGCTCGGCCACGAATCCACCGGCATCCCACCCGAAGGGCTGGACCTGCTGGATACGGCCGTCGAGATCCCGGTGCTCGGCACCGGACACAGTCTCGACGTGGCCGTCGCCGGATCCCTCGCGCTCTACAAACTCGCGGGGCTGTGCTGAGTTCGCGCAGATACTAGCCTGAAACCACGATCACCTCCGCGGGAGGCTTCGATGTGGCGGATGAGTTTGGTTTGCGCGGTTGTCATGGTGGCGACCGGGTGCGGTGTCTCCGCGCCATCCGACACACTGCCGCTGCGTCAGGTCGGTCAGCTCAACTTGCCCGGCGCGGCGGTGCGATTCGATTACCTGAGCCTCGATGCCGGACCGGGCCTGCTGTGGGTGGCGCATATGGGCGCGGGTGCGGTTGTCGAGGTCGATCTTCGTGCCCATCGGGTGGTGCGCACCATCTCGGATCTGCCGGATGTGCACGGGGTGCTGGCGGTCCCGCAGCGTCGGCGGGCCTATGCGACCGCGACCGGACGCAACGAACTCGCGGCCATCGATTCGGAGACCGGCGCGATTGTGTGGACCACACCGACCGGCGACTATCCGGACGGACTCGCCTACGATCCGCGACGCGGTGCGGTGTGGACCACCAATCAACGCGCCGGGACCGAGACGGTTGTCGACGCGGATACCGGAACCGTCCGTGGCACAGTGCCATTGGGCGGGGAGGTCGGCAATGTGGTCTATGACGCCGATGCCGATCGCATGGTCGTCGCGGTGCAGGGCAAGGACGAGCTCGCGGTCATCGATCCGCAAACACTGGCGGTGACCGATCGGATCCCGGTGCCCGGCTGCGCCGGACCACACGGCCAGGCATTGGATGCGGCCGATCGGCTGATGTTCGTGGGGTGCGAAGACAATGCCCGGCTGGTCACGGTTGATCTCACCCATCGGCGCGTGGCCGACGCGAACAGCGTCGGCAAGACTCCCGACGTGCTGGTCTACGACGGCTCGGTTCGGCGGCTGTATGTGGCCGCCGAAAGTGGTTGGGTGAATCTGTTCGAGCAGCGTGGTGGGCACACCACCGCGCTGGGATCACGCCATCTCGCTGACGGCGCGCATACGGTTGCCGTCGATCCGGATACCCATCACAGTTACTTCCCACTTCCGAAGGGGCGCGGCGGTGGACCGGTGCTGCTGGAGTTCGAGCCCTCGACCTAGGTCGCGGTAGATTGCGATGGAGTTCACCTCGGAAGTGGGGAGCATGCGATGACGGATCCATCGGCACTGGAGATGCGCCGGCAGCGGCTGTTTCATCGGCTGCGGGAGCTGCGCGGGGAGTTGGCCGAGCTCGATGCCGATTACGGTTCGTTGCAGGCCTCGGGGATATTGGTCGACACCGAGGGGATCGGGGCCCTCACGACTGCGGCCTACTGCATCGCCGGTGCGCGAGAAGTCTTCGCGGAGACCACGATCGAACTCGACGCTGCCGCCGATGCGCTCGATCGCGCCGGTGTCTACACCACCCGGCTACGCCCGGTCGTCCTCGAGTAGTCCGCGCTGGGCAAAACCTGTCGGTGCCTGCGGCTACAGTCGCCTGTCATGAATCTCGCGACCGCTACCGTCGCCGATATCGTCGACGGGATCACGCCGCTCGATGCGCTCGAGCGGCAGCATATCGAGGACACCAGGGCCTGGCTGGCCTCGACCGATGATGTGTTCCGGCGCGCCGAACCCGACACTCCCCCACGGCATCTGGTCTCGTATGCGGTGCTCGTCGACCCGCGAGCGCACAGCGTGCTGCTCGGCCGACATCTGCTCGCCGGACTGTGGCTGCCGACCGGCGGACATATCGCGCCGGGGGAACATCCGCTGGCCGCTGCCGGACGCGAGGCGGCGGAGGAATTGGGTATCGATCCCGAATTCACCGTCATCGGGACCGAACCGCTGTTGCTCACCGTCACCACGACGGTCGGCACGCACAGCGGTCATCAGGATGTCAGCCTCTGGTATGTCATCCGCGGCGACCGCACCCGCGAATATGCCTTGGACCCCGGTGAATTCGGCGCGGCACGCTGGTGGGATATCGACACGTTCGATCGCACCGACGCCGATCCGCATTTCGCGCGCTTCCTCGCGAAACTCGAACCGCTACTCCCCGAAAGGGTTCCGGAACTTTGAGCAGCTACCGATCGGTCGCTTCCGGCCCACGTACACTCGATTTCGGTGACGATATCGCAGGAATCTGGGGTCACGCGATCACCCGCACCGACCGTGCGAGCGGGCAAAAACTGTTGATAGTACGCGATTTCGTGTTGGTCGCGCACGTCGATAGACCCTCGCCGGGAAGTTCCCCTGGCGAGGTGGAACGCCTCGCCGGGACAGACCCACACTCCCCGGGGCGGGCAGGGTCGATGAAGCGGGAGCAGTCCCAGCGAAACGATCGCTGAGACTCACGCAACGGGTCCCGAAACGTGGCCAGCAATACGAATCAACGACTCAGGAGGATTTCGATGCGCGACGATGTGCGGTCGAGCTCGCGGACCGACGCCCGCGTAGGCAGCAGCCGAGGCCCGTGGCATAGGCCACGACGATCACTCGGCCCCACCAAGGAGCTATCCGGAACCGGTGCCGCGTTGGGCGATTCCAGCGATCGGCTGCTGCGCCGTCTCCTCGATACCGGGCTGCGGCTGCACAAACTCCGCATGGTTTTCGATCGGCCGGATCCGAGCCCCACCGAATTGCGGACGGCCAGCGATGCGATTGCCGTGATGCTCGACGATCTGGATGGGCTGATCCGCGAAACCGGACTCGCCATGCTGGCTCTCACCCATGAACGGGATGCGGAGACGACCGAATCGCTGCACAACCAAGCGATGCACGATCGACGACTGACGAATCGTCGGGGCCGACTGCGTTGAGCCCGAGGGTGCGGCAGTGGGCCCGGACGAGTGGACGGTCGCCCAGGCCCGGCGAACTTCGTCGCCGTCTACAGTCGTTAGCCTTGGACGAATTGGTAGGCGTAGAAGACCAGGCCCTCACCGAGCTTTCGTGTGTTGACCAGGTGCAGCGGCTTCTTGTCGCTGGTCTCGTCGAACAGGCGTAGGCCGGATCCCACGACGACCGGGAAAACTACCAGCCGCAGTTCGTCGAGCAGGTTGTGTTCTATCAGTGTGCGCGCGAGCTGATAGCTGGCGTAGATCAGGATTTCCCCGTCCACTTTCCGCTTCAGCTTCGAAACCTCCTTCACCACCTCGCCGCCCAGGACTGTGACGTTGCCCCAACGCGGATCTTCCAGAGTCGACGACACGACGTACTTGGGCATGCTTCTCACCCTGTTCGCCCACTCGGGGCTCACACGGCCCTCCGCCACATTGCGCTCTGTCATCCGGTCCGCGAACCACTCATTGGTACGCCCGCCCAGCAGCAGCACCTCGGCATCGAGGGCTTCCTGCGTCTCGCGGGCGGTCCAGTCTTGGAGGTCCCCGGCCCCGACGAACTGGTGGAACCAGCCGCCCCGCTCGAAGCCCTCCGCGCCGTCCGGGTCTTGGACCACTCCATCGAGTGTCAGATTCGAGGTGAGGATGATCTTTCCCATTTCCATGCTCCTTTGACAATGTTGTCGGCTGTCACGGGTATGGACGCCGCAGCGTCTGAAAAGGGGGCGCTGCGCGACCGCCCCGTTCGCGCCTTGTCCGGCGTCCATACAGGATGGAACCGCATACAGGGAATGAGGTGGCGGGAGTGGAGCTGGCGAGAACGGACCTGCTGTCCAGGGCGCGGGCCGGCGACGGCGAGGCGTTCCGAGCGCTGACCGAGCCACACCGTCGCGAACTACAGGTGCACTGCTACCGGATGCTCGGATCGTTTCAGGATGCCGAGGACGCTCTCCAGGACACGATGCTCGCCGCTTGGCGGGGTCTCGAACGATTCGACGGGCGCGCCTCGGTTCGCACCTGGCTCTACCGCATCGCCACCAACCGGTGCCTCGACGCGCTGCGCTCTGCTCGCCGACGCCCTGCCAAGCAGTGGGACATCCCGGGAATGGAACCACCGGAACCCACCGGACTCGGCGAAATCCACTGGCTCGAGCCCTATCCCGACGCCCTTCTGGACGGTGCGATCAGTGTGCCGCTCGGTCCGGAGGCGCGCTACGAGCAAACCGAATCCATTTCCCTGGCCTTTGTGACCGCCCTGCAGATCCTGCCGCCTCGCCAGCTCGCCGTCCTCATCCTGCGTGACGTCCTCGGATTCCACGCGAACGAAGTCGCCGACATGCTGGACACGACCGTCGAATCGGTCAAAAGCGCCCTCAAACGCGCGCGTGCGGGAATGCAGCGCCCACTGCCGGTGGCTGCTGCCCGAGAGCAGCCGCCTGCCGGCGACTCACCCGCCGAGCACGCGATCGTGGCGAAGTTCGTCAGCGCCTACGAATCTGCCGACATCGACGCGTTGGTGGCACTGTTGACCGACGACGTCTTCATGTCGATGCCACCGATACCGCTGGAATACCAGGGCCGAGACAACGTGGGCCGCTTCTGCGCCTTCATCTTCGGCTCGATACAGAGATTCGAACTGATGCCGACGCGAGCCAACGGCCAGCCGGCATTCGGCGTATACCGACATACCCCCACTGGCATCCACGGAGCCGGCCTCGTCGTCCTCGCTCTCGCCGGCGACCGAATCGGCGCCATGACCATCTTCGAAAACACTGTCCTGCCCACGTTCGGCCTGCCGCAAACCCTCCCGCCGCCCAGTTTTACCGGCGCGGGGAATCTGTCTGGGTGACGAGTCATCCGGCTGCACGCGCCGCCGTCACAAACCGACAGGAGCTCGTATGACCCCGCCCAGATGTCGCCCATTCCGGTCAGATATTTCACGGACAAACTCGACCTCGAAACGTTTCACGAGCTGGTTGCTTCCGGAGGACCGCAAGCCAGTTACGTGAATCCGATCAGCGACTTCGCGCTGCCGCCCGGCGAATACGCCTCCTTCGCGCGGTTCGCCCAGCGATTGGGTCCACTTGCCCGGACCCTGCAGATTCCGGGCTCCCACTACGTGATGTTCAGCCGACACGCAGAACTGGCCGATACCCTCGTCTCGGCAGGCCGCGACCGAGCCCGACGCCCGCACCGAATCCGTCACCGACCGCTACGCCGCACTGGTCGGCCGACTCGAAACGAGGACGATGCGGTGACAGCAGAGTTGATCGCCAGGTGCCGGGCCGGTGACGCCGAGGCGTTCCGCGAGCTCGTGGCACCCTTCCGCCGGGAACTGATGGTGCATTGCTACCGGTTCCTCGGTTCGATGCACGACGCCGAGGACGCCCTGCAGGAGACCTTGCTGGACGCCTGGAAGGGACTCGGCGCGTTCGAGGCGCGGTCCTCGGTCCGGACTTGGCTCTACCGCGTCGCGACGAACCGCTGCCTCAAAATGTTGAGGACGGCCGACAGGAGGCCTCGAATCGCGATTCCCGGTGAAGGCTCAGCCAGGTTCGATCTGCCCGAGCCGTCCGCCCACGGCGAGGTGGTGTGGCTCGAGCCGTATCCCGACGTCCTGCTCGAGGGCCTCGGCGACCCAGCTCCCGGCCCCGAAGCACGCTACGAGTCCAAACAGGCGATATCCCTAGCCTTCGTGACCGCCGTCCAGTATCTGCCGCCACGTCAGCGCGCCGTGCTGATCCTGCGCGACGTGCTGGGCTACCGCGCCGCCGATGTCGCCGAATTCCTCGACACCACAGAGGAATCGGTCACCAGCGCCCTCAAACGCGCCCGCGCGGGCATGCAGCAGCGGGCACCCCGACTCGGCGCACAGCAACCACCCCCGCCGCCCGACTCACCAGCCGAGCGGCGGCTCGTCGACCGGCTCACCCAGGCCTTCGAATCCTGCGACGTCGACGGTGTCGTCGCTTTACTCGCCGACGACGTCCGACTGACGATGCCGCCGCTGCCGGTCGAATACCTTGGGCGCGAGGCGGTCACCCGCTTCCAGTCCGCCGTTTTCGCCCAAGCCCGCAACTATCGTCTGGTCGCGACGCGAGCCAACGGCCAACCCGCCTTCGGCGTTTATCTCCTGGACTCCCGCACGTCCCTCTGGCACGCGACGGGTCTGATGGTCCTTACCCTCGCCGCCGACCGCATCACCGCCTTGACCCGGTTCGACAACAGCATCCTGGCCCGATTCGGCCTTCCCCGCACACTCGCTGGATAAGCACCCGAATGCGCATGATGGCCCGGCGCAGTAGCACCGCCCAGTTCTGCCCAACGGTGGGATCTGAACAGATGACGCGCACTCCACAGTGCACCGAACCGTCCAGACGAGATCGAAGGAGCCGACAATGGCCAAGTTGGTGTTCACCTACCGGATGCCCCCAGAATTCGCGCCCGGCAAGCCCGAAACTCTCTCGGCGTGGTTTGCCTGGTTCGGCGGCCTGGGAGACCATGTCATCGATCAGGGTCTGCCGACACATGGAACTACCGCCGTAGGCGAGTGCGGGACAGGCAGCTCGCCCAGCGGCTATTCGGTCGTGGAAGCCGAGAATCTCGATGCGGCGGTCCCGATCGCCGAGAGCTGCCCGGCATTGGCCGAGGGCGGCGGAGTCGAGGCCGGCACAGCGGTGGAGTTCGACGCGGGCGCCGCACCGGCCGGTGGTGCGGCATGACTACCGACAGGGCTTCCGGCGCGTCGGAAGGTTCCACCACGGAGGCAGGCGCTACGCGGAAAGTGATCGAGTACGTCCTGGTTTCGGCCGACGGCGTCTACGAAGACCCGGTGGGCATGGGGGTCGGCGAGTACCAGGACGAGGCATACCTGCGCGACGGCTTGGGCTTACTGACGGCATGCGACGCGATCCTGTTCGGCCGTCACACCTATGAGGCGTTCGCCAAGCTCTACGGCAGCGGGAACCACAAGCCGATGTGGGCCGACCGGCTCAACGCAATCCCGAAGTATGTGTTCAGTTCCACGCTGGAAAAGGCCGATTGGGGCAATCCCACCATCGTTCGAGGCGACGTCGTCGTCGAGGTCACCCGGCTCAAGCAGAAGGACGGGGGGAACCTGCTGATCCTGGGCCACGGCCTGTTCGGGGAGACGCTGCTGCGGGAGCGGCTGATAGATGTGATAGACCTCACCATCTACCCCCTACTGCTGGGACGCGGTAAGCAGTACTTCCAAGAAGGTCAAGACGCCAAACTGAAGCTCACAGCCGTCAAGACCTTTTCAAAGGTCGTGAAACTGACCTACGAGACAACGAGCTGAGATCCGCGTCCGTCGCCGCGCCACCGACGACGGGCCTGTCCTCGGCTGCGATCGTGGCGGGGTCGGTCATGATCCAGCTGACCACGCGGCGGACTGTCGGTGGTTTCGGTAGTGCCCTCGCTGATCGGGTCCGCGGTCATCTCGTCCATGGCGGCGGTGACGTGGAACGAGAACCGCCCGGCCGGAGTGGTGGTGGAGTCGATGCCCTGTTGGCGGACGATCAGATCGATTCCGCGCTCATCGAGCTGGGCAGCGAACTCGGTTATATGCCAAGGTTGGCGCGCCACGTCCTCGATGCCACCGGACACGGAGACGGTGAGGACTACGGTCCCTGATCGTCTCCCGACCGTTACGCGGATCGCATCTCGTAACGGTCGGGCCACACCGATCAGGCGTCCAGCATTTCGGCGCCCAGCTCCCGGTCCAGATCCGGATCGGCCGCCGCGAGCGCCGAATCCAGCTGCACCGCGACCTCGCGAACATGCGGTTCCGTCATCATGTGCAGGTGATCACCGGGCACCGGGACCAGTGTGAAGCGCCGGGCCGCGTATTGCTCCCACCCGTTGTTCGCACTGTCGAACATGCTGCCGACGGCCTGGTGCGCGAGATCCACACCAGGTGGCAGCCCCTCTTCGGCACGCAACAGGGTGATATCGCGGTCGTAGGGTTCGAGCTGGTACTCCAGCAGCGCCGTGTAGTTGGCGTAGAACACCTCGTAGAGCCGCCGGATGGCCTGCGGTGAACTGTCGGCGGGCAGGATGCCGGACCGGATCGCCTCGGCGAGCATCGCGTCGAAAAGCTCCTCGCAGCCGTGCACGTCGGGTTCGAAATCGACGAGCGCGGCCTGATTTCCGCGGGCGTACCACAGCAATTCCAGGAAGAACCAGCGAATGAGCTGTTCCTCGGCAATGGGTTCGCGGGCCTGCTGACGCAATGCCATGGTGTCCAGCAGCGTGACGCTGGCCACCTCCCGCTCGGGCAGTTGGCGCGCCATCTCGAGCGCGACATTGCCACCGAAGGACCAACCGGCCAGGTGATACGGCCCCTCCGGATGCACTCGACGCACCGCGGCCAGATACGACTCGGCCATCGCGACGACCGACTTCTCCGGTGTACTGCCCGGATCGGCGCCGGCGGCCTGCAGGCCGTAGATCGGGCGGTCCGGATCGAGGTAGCGGGCAAGTGCCAGGTAGCACAGCACATTTCCGCCGATCGGGTGCACCAGGAACAGCGGCGACTTATGTCCACCGACGGTGATCGGCACCAGCGGATCGAAGGTGCGCCCGGTATTTCCGGACCGGATCAGCGCCGCGAGTTGGGCGGCCGTCGGCGCGCTGATGAACGAATCCAGTGGTACGTCGGTGCCGAAGCGCCGGGACAGCCCCATCACGACACGCATAGCGCCGATGGAGGTGCCACCCGCGGCGAAGAAATCGTCGTCGAGACCGATCGAACGTAGTCCGGCGTATTCGGCGAGCAGTTCGACCGCGCAGTGCTCGTATTCGTCGGCCGGTTCCCGCTGTGCGGTAACCGAGGCCGGTGCCGATTCGACCATCGAACGCAATGCGCCGTCGTCACGCTTACCGCTGGGGGTGCGGGGCAGTTCGGCGAGGAAGACGAATCGAGACGGCACCATATGCATGGGCAGCACGCCGCGCAGATCATGGCGCAGCGCGGCCAGATCGGTCTGCTCGGCGTCGCCGACCAGGAAGGCGATCAGCGCGCCGTCGATGCCGCCGAATCCCCGTGCCACCACGGCCGCTTCGGTGATGGTCGGATACTTCTCGACCAGTCCGAGGATGCACAGCTCCACCTCGGCGGGCTCTACCCGGAAGCCGCGGATCTTCACCTGAGTGTCACTGCGGCCGAGGCAGACGAGATCGCCGGAGGCCAGCCGTACACCAAGATCACCCGTGCGGTAGAGGATGCCACCGCCATGGGTAGCCACGAATCGCTGTGCGGTCAATGCCGCCCGGCCCTGGTAGCCACGGGCGAGAGAACGGCCGCCCAGATAGATCTCACCGATCACCCCCTCGGCCACCGGACGCAGCGCGCTGTCGAGCAATTCGACGGTATCGCCGTCGACCGGGCGTCCGATGGGCGGCAGCGCCGGATAGTCGTCGGGTGCGCCTGTGAGTGGGAATATGGTCGCGACGTGGGATTCCGTTGGGCCGTATTGATTTTCCAGCAATAGCCCCGGCACCGCCTTGCACAGTGCGCGGATCTCATCGGTGATGCGCAACTGCTCACCGGAGGACGAGAGCACTTTGAGGTTGACCGGGAACGTGCGCCGCGCGACCACGGCCTCCGCGAAGGCCTGCAGTGCGACATAGGGTAGGAACAGCCGCTCGATGCCCTCGGCGACAACGATATTCAGCAGTTCTTCGACATCGGCGCGCAGATCCGCCGAACTCACCCGCAGCGTAGAGCCCGCTGCCAAGGTCGTGAAGATCTCCTGGAACGACACGTCGAAACTCAGTGGCGCCAACAGCAATGTGCTGGCCAGGTTCACTCCTGATGGGCTGCGGTTCTGCCAGTCCACCAGCGTGGTCAGGCCGCGATGCGGCATGGCTACGCCCTTGGGCTCGCCGGTGGAGCCGGAGGTGAACAGCACGTAGGCGAGCGCATCGGGCGAAATGAAGTCGGGGACAGCGAATTCCATCTCGCTGTCGTCGGTCGGATCGAACAGCTCCGCCGTATCCAACACCAATCGAGCGTTGTCGACGATCTCGGCATAGTTGGCATCGGCGATCACCCGGTGCGGGCGTGCCCGGTCGATCATGAGATTCAGCCGGGCCCGGGGGTAGCTGACATCGAGCGGCACGCACGCCGCGCCGATGCGCATGAGTGCCAGCACCAGCAGCACCAATTCCGGACGACGACTCATCAGAATGCCGATCCGGTCACCGGGCCGGATGCCGAAACCAGCGAGCCGCCGGGTGAGTCGTTCGCCGCGCTCGATCAGATCGTCGTAGGTGATGCTGGATTCGTCACCGCGCACGGCGATAGCGTGCGGATTGAGCGCGGCCACGTCGGCGACCAAGGTGCCGACATCGCGCGCGGTCGCCGGACCGGCGCCGCGATCGATCGCCGCATCCGGATCCGTGACGATCGCCGCCAACATCCGCAGCTGAGTCACCGCGACGGTCTCGCATTGATCCTTGGTCAATGTGTGATCACCATTGACCCGCACCCACATTCGGCCGTCGCGCGGATCATGGGCCGCCGTTACCAGCAGCTGGAAATTGGTGTTCTCGCGAACGTCGAACTCGCGCAGGGTCACTCGGTCCGCACCGAGAATCGGTGCGAAGACGTGGTAGTTGATGAAGTTGAATGCCGTTTCGAAGGCGGGGCCGCCATCAGCCAGGATCGACCGCAGCGGATAGCGCCGGTGCGGGTAGGCGTCGCGATCCCGGCGCGCTACCTGTTCGACGGCCGCGCGCCAGGTTGTGGCGGTGTCGTCCAGCCGCATCGGCAGCGTGTTCAGGAACAGGCCCGCAATGCTTTCCGCGCCCGCTCGATCCGGTCGGCCGTGGCTGACCACACCGGTGGTGATATCGGCGCGGCCGGTCATCGTGCGCAGGGTCAGGCAGTGTGCCGCCAGGTAGACCGCCTTCTCGGGCACCTGGTGCCGGGCCGCGAATGCGGTGACCCGCTCGGCGAGCCGGCGCGGCACCACGGCGGCGGCCTGCGGTTCGTCAGCGCCCGCACCCTGGTGGACCCCCAAGGCCGTCAGCGCGGTCGGCTCGGCTCCGGCCAGTGCCGCCCGCCAGAATTCACGGGCCGAATCATCCTGCACCGCGGCGATTTCGGACTGGGCGTACTCGGCGAGGACGGTGGCCGCGTGCGACGCGTCATCGATACCGGACTCGAGCAGTCCGAGCTTGTTCAGATAGTCGACCAGCAGTTCGAGCACCGAGGTCGCGACGCTCCAACCGTCGAGGATCGCGTGGTGGAAGCTGAGCACCAGATCGACGGTCTGTAGCGCACTTTCCGACGGCCGTAGGAATACCCGGACGGCATGTAGCGGGGCTCGGGTGAGGTCGTACTCGGCACGCCTGCGGTCCTGGATGTAGTCCTCGACCTCCTGATCGGCCAGCACCGGAACTTGATCGGAGACATCGACGATATCCAGCTCGTACTCGATCGCGGTGTGCACGACCTGTAGGGGCACCGAATACTTGCTGAGGTCGAACGAGGAGCGCAGTGCGGGCTGACGGCGTACGAGCCGGTCGAATGCGGCGCGGAATTCGGCGGCATCCCACGGCATCTCGAAACGGTAGCGGAATACGTCCTTGTAGGTCACCGAATCCGCGCGCTCGATGCTGTGGAAGAGCATGCCGAGCTGCAGTGCGGTGGCCGGGAAGGCATCCTCGGCGCGGTGCAGTGCGGCGCGATCGATCAGTGGCACGGTCGCCAACCGATCGGCAATGCGAATCCGGTTGCCGTCCGGGCCATCCGAAACGATCCGGGCCAATTCGGCAATGGTCGGACGCTCGTAGAAGGCATCCACATCGAAGAACAGGCCGGCGCGTTCGGCGGCGGTGCGTACCGATAGCGCGAGTATGGAGTCGCCGCCGTGGGTAAAGAAGTTGTCGTGTACACCGATGGAGTCGATACCGAGTACGGTCCGCCAGACCTGCGCCAGCTCGGCCTCGACCGGTGTCCGCGGTTCGATCGGCACCCCGACGGAGTCCGCATGCTCGGAAACCGCCGCCGCACGCGCCAAGGCCTTGCGATCGGTTTTGCCATTGGGTGTCAACGGAATCCGGTCGACGCGCAGCAACCGAGTCGGAATCATATAGCGGGGCAGGCGAGTCGCGATCTGGTCGGCGATCTCGTCACCGGTCACGGTATCGCCGACGAAATATCCCACCAGATGCAGTCCATGCGTTTCGGACTGCTCATCGACGACAACCGCGGCGCGCACCCCCGGGCAGCCGAGGATGGCGTTGTGGACTTCGCCGAGGGTGATCCGGTTGCCCCGGATCTTGACCTGATCATCGAATCGGCCCAGGTATTCCAGGGTGCCGTCGGCCAGCCAGCGCGCCAGGTCACCGGTGCGATAGCGGCGACGGCCCGGCACGGTCAGATCGTCGACGAAGGCGGCCGCGGTCAGGTCGGGCCGGCCGCGGTAGCCGCGCGCGAGGCCGACGCCGGCGATATTGAGTTCACCGGGAACACCGATCGGCATGCGGCGACCGGACTCGTCGAGCACCAGCAGGTCGATATTGTCGATCGGACGGCCGATCGGCACCAGATCGATCGAATCGTGTTGCGTGCAATCGAAATACGAGACGTCGACGGTGGCCTCGGTGGGACCGTAGAGGTTCACCAACTGCGGCGGCCGCTGGCCGACCGCGGCGAACGCGGCGTGGAAGCGCCGGACCAGCGCGGGCGGCAGCGCCTCACCGCTGCAGAACACCCGCCGCAGACCCGCGATGCGCGCCACGACGGTGCGATCGGCCTCCAACTCGTCTACGAACGCCGCCAGCATGGACGGCACGAAGTGCATGACGGTCACCGCATTCGCCTCGATGGCCTCGACGATGCGGCGCGGATCGCGCTCAGCGCCGACCTCGAGCAGAGCGACCTTGGCTCCGGCGACGGCCCACCAGAACAACTCCCACACCGAAACGTCGAAGGTGACGGGCGTCTTCTGCAGGATCACGTCATCGGCGGACAGTGGATAGCGGCGCTGCATCCAGGTCAGCCGATTGACCACCGAACGGTGCTCGACCATCACCCCCTTGGGCACACCGGTCGAGCCCGAGGTGTAGATGAGATAGCTCAAATCGTGTGGATGCGAGACATTTTCGACGGTGCCGGACGCAGTGTCGGCCACCGTGACCCGGGTGACGCCGAGGTCCTGGTAGACCGGCGCATGCTCACTTCCCGCGACCACGAAGCGCGCTTCGCAGTCCGCGAGAACCGTTTCGATACGCGCCGCCGGGTAATCCGGATCGAGCGGCACATATGCGCATCCGGCACGCAGGATGCCGAGGATCGCGATGAGCATGTCGGTCGAACGGGGCAAAACCACCGGAATGCACTCGTTGCCGGTGGCACCGAGCTCATGCAGCCGAGCGGCGAAACCGTCCACCAGACCCGACAGTCGGGCGTAGGTCAGTTCGCTGGTGTCGGCGGACACGACCGCCACTCGGTCCGGATGATCGGCGGCCGTTGCCGCGAAGAGCCGATCAATGGTGGTGTAGGGGAACTCGATGCGCGGTCCCGCTTCGAAGGCCGCCACTTCGGCACTCGCCCGCTCCGAAAGCAGCGCAAGTGCACGCACCGGGGTGTCCGGACGGTCCAGCGACGCGGTGACAATCTCGCCGACGCTGCGCAGCGCCGATTCGATCGGGAAGCTCGCGTCGAAAATATCTTTGTCGTAGAACAATTGGACGCTGAACGAGCCGTCCCGGCCGTTTTCCGCGGTGACGATGGTCAGTGCGTTGGTCACCGAACCCGGATTGTGCACGGTCCACTTCGAAAGCAGCTCGTCGACGTAATCGGCATCCGGCAGCTTCGTGTGGGAGAAGGCGACATCGTAGAGCGGCGGCGCGGCCGGATCCGGGTTCAGCGCGCGGGCCAGCTCGCCGTACGGGAAACGCTGATGCTTCTTCAGCTTTCGAATCTGCTGAGTGACCTGCTCCGCGATCCGCGCGAGCGGCACATCACGGTCGACACGCACCGGCAGCGGCACGACATTGGCGCGATGGCCCTGTGTGCGATAGGTCTCCGCGGAGTGCCGGTTCAGCATCGGGACGCCGATCACCACCTGATCGGTGCGGTGGATCGTCGCGAGATAGGTCGCCACCGCGGCGGTCAGATACGCGAAGACGGTGACACCGGTGGCGCGGACGCGATCGAGGTACTCCCCCGAGATCATCGTGCTGTAGTGGCCACGGGCGATTCTCGGCGAGCTGGTCCGGTTCGGGAAAAGCGCGGGTTCGATGCCGTCGAGTGCGGCGAGCAGACCGTCACGGTCGGCCGTGTATTGCTCGGAGGCCCGATACGCCTCGTCGTCCTCGATGATCCGCCGGTAGGTCGCCACCGAACGATCGCTGTGCTCGTTGGCGGGCTCGGGCACGGCGAGCTGGTCGAGCGGAACGTCTTTCATCTTATAGCTGGTATCGAGCGTGGCGATGATCGTGTTCATGCCGTAGCCGTCGGCCAGTGCGTGATGGAAGGACATGAACAGGAAGAACCGATCCGGCCGGTCCACCACCGCGGCCAGCCGCGCGGGCCGATCCGGTCGCTCGGGCGCGCCGACCTCGCGCCACAACCACTCCTGGGTCGCGGCCTCCGGATTCGGTGCACCGGTCAGGTCGACGACCTCGACCGGCGGAATCTCATTCGAGATCCATTGGCGGAATTCGCCGTTATCGAAGGCGAAGCGCAATCGCAATGCGTCATCGCCCATCAGGGCCCGCTGCAAGCACGCCTGCAACCGCTCGATATCCAGCGGCTCGTCCATGCGCAGGCTATAGGTCTGTTGCGCTACCGGTTCCGGGGCCAGACGGAATGCCAGGCCGAGTACGTCACGCTGATACGCGCTGACCGGCCATGCCTCGATGGGGCTTTCGGGATTTGTGCTGGGTTCCGACGTCACAGTCACTCCTATCGCGACAGTCGCGGCACAGACCGTGCGCGAACTGTCCAGGACCCACCCTCGACGACGCCGAAACGCAAAGCTGTTACCACTTGTATCCAGTTTTCAGATAGCGCGAATAACCGGCGTCGACATCGATACCGGGATTCGCCCTCGTCAATCGGTGCTGACCATTTCCAGCGATCTGCGAACAGTCGCTACGGCCGCGCCCGTCAGATCACCGACAGCAACGCGCGCACACTCTCATCGGCAAGGAGCTCGGCCCGCTGGCGGGATACCGCGGGCTCGACATAGCCGACGTTGAACGACAATTCGCCGTGCGTGGCATTGGCGGTGGCCATGATGAAACCGCTCACCGACATGCCCGAGACGAATTGCGCGCCCGAGAGCTGCCACGCGCCGATCTTGTCCGGGAATGCGTAGCGACCCAGGTAAGTCATACACAGGTGACCTGGACCGCGGGTGTCCATCAGCTTGACCGTGGATGCACTGGCGGCGACCGATTTCGGCCCGACCACCTCGAGCAGGCTCAGTGCCGCGAGATGGTCACGACGGTCCATCCGTGCGCCGTACTCGCGCTCGATCTCCCCGGCGATCTGCCACAGCGACGACCACGGCGCGTACTTCGCCGGGGTCGCGATCATGCCCTGGTAGGTCCCGACCTCGGTATCGGCGACCGCGCCGTCGAGATGGCCGCGGAAGTTCACCGAACTGCCGACGGTGTACCAGGATTCGGTGTATGTGCCCGACTCACGGGCCGCCGCGATGAGCAGCGCCGCCGAAAGCGCGGCCTGCAAGCCGACGCCATGGCGTTCACAGCCCGCGATCAATGCCTCGAGTCGATCGGCGTCCAGGCTGCGGTGCACAACCCGGCTGCGTCGCTGCGACGGCGGCGCAAGCCTGGTCGGCTCCAGCCGGTGCGGGCGCTTGAGCTGCGACTTCTGGTCGCGCAGCAGCGATCCCACGGTGCGGCCGAAACCCTTGACGCCCCGGAACTTCGCCGGGAAAAGGTCCTCCGGACCCGGCCGGACCGGGGCGGGTTCGAGCCCGGTGTCATCGCCGGCGGCGACCTGCAGCACCTGCTTGGCCACCGACATCGCGCTCTCGCCGTCGGCGATCGCGTAGTGCAGGGTGACGATCAGATCGCTGGTCTCACCGGTCGCATCGGTGATGAGCACGGCGCGAGCGAGCGGGCCGCAACGCCAGTCGAAGGGCTCGCGCAATTCGACGTCGTCGATCTCGGTCAGCCACGCATCCGGATCGGCGGATTCGACGAGGCGCAGCGGAATCGGTGTCGCTACCGGCACGAAACGCGGTGCGGTGCCGTCCGGTTCGGCGGCCACCGCGACCGCGAGCAGCGGATGCCGGTGCTGCACTTCGTCCAGGCCGGTACGCACCTGCTCCACGCCGATCGAGCCGTGCACCCGCACGCGGGCCAGAATATGCAGCGGCGCAAGCTGATCCGCGATCCAGTGCCAGCGCTCCACCGGGGACAGTTGGCGCGGCAGCTGCGCGGTCGGTCCCGCCAGCGGCGGGAACGACATCGGCTTACCCAATTCCCGCAGGAAGAATTCGGTAGGTGCGTGCCGGAAGTAGGTGTCGCGCACCTTCACCAGCCTGGGGTCGGTCGCCTGCTCGATCTTGCCGAGCGACCACGAGCCATTGACGAACATGGCGGTGCGCTCGGCACGTAGCTGCTCGTAACGACGCAGGCCCGCAACGGGATCCAGCGACGTCTTCAAGCTGTGGGCGAGTACGACCGCGTCCTCGATAGCCGAGTTGGCGCCCTGACCGAGGCTGGGCAGCATGGGATGCGCGGCATCACCGAGCAGGGTGACCCGGCCGCGGCCCCAGTCCGCCAGCGGCGGACGGTCCTGGCAGGGCACGGCGAGCACATCGGCCCATTCGGTCTGATCGATGCAGGCGCGCACCTCCGGTGCCCAGTCGGCATAGATCCGCTGCAGATCTTCCTTGGTGCCCTGCCAATCGGCGGCCTCGTCGCCCGGCATGGTCATGGTGCCCCACCAGTACACCCGGCCGTGGCCGATGTCGTGGATGCCGAAACGCGTTCCGGTCCCCCAATAGTGGGCCGAATAGCCGCGCGGCACGGCTGGGTGTTCGAACGGGATGCAGGCCAGCCAGGCGACGAAATTGCCGGGACGCGGTTCGGCACGACCGTGTAACTGGGCGCGCACCACGGAATGGATACCATCGGCACCGATCAGCAGATCGCCCTCGGCGACCCGGCCGTCGGCGAATTCGACGCGCACGTGCTCACCGTCGTCGGTGAACCGAGTCGCGTGTGCGCCGACATGAGTCGCGGTATCGCCGATCGCGCGCAGCAGGACCGCGTGCAGATCCTTGCGGTGCAGGGCGACGCTCGCCGCGCCGAGCCGGTCGTCCTGGCGGTGCACCGGAAGCACCCGGATGACAGTGCCGTCCGGGTTGTTGAAACGGAAGGTCTCGACCTTGCCGCCACGCTCGAAAAGTTCCTCCTCGATACCGAGGCCGAGTGCGCGCAGCGCCTTGATTCCATTGGCCTGCACCGAAAGTCCGAATCCCTGGCCACGCAGTTCGGGCGCGGCCTCATAGAGTTCGACCGCGAAGCCCGCCTGTCGCAGTGCGGCGGCGGTGGTGAGCCCTCCGATCCCCGCACCGAGCACGATAACCTTGATCGGACTACTCATTCGAACCTGCGCTTCCATCGACACACTCGACGGCACAGGGCGCCTTCATCTTTCGAAGCGACCATCGAGCGACACTGCTCGCCGGTTCTCATCCCCCCGAGCAGCACTGTTCGAAGACCTTCGTCATCCCCGACCAGACAGGCGGGGCGGGATGCCTGTGCCTGACCGATCCGAAGCCTACCGCTATAACCGTGTCTGAAACGTTACCGTGTGAGATTCGCCGCAATGGAGCCGATTCGACAGGCCGAATCCATTGCTATACGCCATAATTCGCGGTTCGCGGAAACATGCGGGTTGGTCCGATGACCGAGTCCCTCAGAGGTAGGACGTGTCGTTGACCAAGCGAACCGACGAACCGCCATCCGGGTAGAACTCCGCGATCGACAGCGACGCCAGGTCCAGATGCAGGCGATACAGCAGCGACGGACCGACGCCGAGTGCGAGCTGCAGCAAGGTTTTGATCGGGGTCACATGACTGACGACCACGATGTTCTGGCCCGGATACAACGCGACCAGATCGCGGCGGGCCGCCTCCACCCGCTCGCGGACCTGGTCGAAGCTCTCACCGTTCGGCGCGGGCAGCGAGGGATCGCCGAGCCAGCGCGCGTGCAGCTGCGGATCTCGTTGTGCCGCTTCCGAGAAGGTGAGACCCTCCCAAGTGCCGAAGTCGGTTTCGGTGAGGCCATCGACAATACGCATCGGCACGTCGAGTGCGGTGGCGGCGGCGTCGGCGGTCTCACGAGCCCGGCTGAGCGGGGAGGTGACCACCGCGGCGATACCGCCCTTCGCGGCGAGCATTTTCGCGGCGCGGGCGGCCTGTTCGCGGCCGTGATCGGTGAGCGGCGGGTTGCCGCGGCCGGAGTAGCGGCGCTCGAGCGAGAGCGCGGTCTGGCCGTGGCGCAACAGCAGCAAGCGGGTCGGGCGGCCGGCCGCACCGGTCCAACCGGGGGCCTTTTCGGCGGCGGTCGGCGTCGGAGCTTCGGCGGCTCGAGAATCGGCCACGGTCGACTGCGCGTCCCTGACTTCATCGATCCAGCTCGGCTGCGCGTCGGTAGCGCGCGCGGACGCCGGGGGTTCGTCCGTCCAGCCGAGCAGTTGTTCCTCGACCTCGCGCACCTCCCCCGCCATGGTCGCGGCGACCGCGCCCGCATCGAGCAGCTGCCGTTGCGCGGCATGCACCTCGCCGATCAGCGTGCCGTCATCCATCGCCTCGTTCGCCAGCCGATCGGCATGCGCGTTCTCGGCGCGTGGGATCCAGGCGAAGGTGACCGTGTCGAATCCGGCGACCAGTCCGCGGGCCCGTTCCGCCAGCGGAATCATGGACGCGTGCTTGACCTTCCAACGTCCGGACATCTGCTCGACGACCAGCTTGGAATCCATACGCACCGACACCACCCGCGCGCCCAACTCCGCCGCCGCCTCCAAGCCCGCGATGAGCCCACGGTATTCCGCGACATTATTGGTGGTGATGCCGACGTATTCCCTGCGTTCGGCGAGGATTCGGGTGTGATCGGCAGCGAAGACGACCGCGCCGTAACCGGCCGGACCCGGATTGCCCCGGGAACCGCCGTCAGCCTCGACGATCACCTCGCGCTCGGTCATTGTTCCCCTCGTCCTCTTCGGCGGCCGGCCATCCGTCGCTGGGAGCGGACCGCCGCGAGTACTGATACCCGCACCGGAAACCTCACAAACCCGACTCTTTGGTGCGCACCAGGATCGCACCGCATTCCGGGCACCGCACGATAACGTCGGGCGCCGTCTTGGTGATCCGCGCGATCTCACCGCGACCCAGTTCGATCCGGCACGCACCACACCGGCGGGCCTGCAGCAGCGCGGCGCCGACACCGTGCTGGGTGCGCTGCCGGTCGTAAATGCTCAGCAGTTCGTCCGGGAACAGCGCGACCAGACCCTTGCGATCGGAATCGCAACGGCCCTGCGCGACATCCAGATCCGCCAGCGCCTCATCGCGCAGGCGCTCGGCACCGGCCAGCTCCTGTTCGGTCTTGCTGAGCCGCGCACCCGCGTGATCGTGATCGGATGCCGACGCCTCGCGCCGCTCCATCACCTCGAGCAGCTCGTCCTCGAGCACCGAACGACGCCGCTGCAGACTGCCCAGCTCGTGTTGAATCTCCGAAAGCTGTTTGGCACCCACCGAACCGGCGGTCAACATGCCGCGGTCGCGCTCCTCGCGCTTGCGCACCGCCTCTATCTCGCCCTCCAGCTTGCGGATATCGCGGTCGAGATCGTCGAGCAAGATCTCGACCGCCACCGCCGCATCCTTGTGCGTATTCCGCTCGGCTTCGAGCCGCGCGACCTCCTGCTGCTCGGGCAGCACGGTGCGCCGATGCGCGATCCGCGTCAGTTCGGCGTCGACGGCGGCGAGCTGGAGCAGCTTGGCCTGGACAGGTGGTTCGACATTCAACGCGGATAAACTCCTGGACGCTGTGGACGGATGGAGGCATGCGAGGTGGCGATGCCGGTCTTCAACCGTACCCCGGATCGCCGGTGATTCGGTCCGGGCCACGTGTGGCGGCGCGTAAGCGCGTGGAATCGAGGGGGCTTACCCGGCGTTCGTAGGCATTGGACCTGTCGACCCGCCCAGCCGCGAGGATGTTGAAACTGCAATCTCGCATCGACGCGACGATCAGCTCGTCCGGCGGTGGTAGCCGCGGCGGTCAGTTGCCGGGGGCGCGGGTTTTGATGGCGTCGCGGGAGATGAAGACGTCGTAGGTGCCGGGGGTGGCGATGACGGCGTTGCCGTAGGCGGAGCGGACGAAGGGATCGGTCCACCATGTGTGGTTGCGCATATCGTTGAAGAAGTCTTGGTCGTCACCGTTGACGAAAATCTGATTCTGGGTGGTGGCGACGCCGTCGAGGCGTTGGCCGTACAGGCGGGTGACCTTGTAGCCGGAGTGAAAGCCGAGGGCGTTCACCCAGGGCTCCAATTCGACGATATCGGCCTGCAGCACCCACAGGTCACCCTCGACCTGTACTTCTCGTGTTGGTCGGGATGGTGGTCGTCGCCGTAGAGGGTGAGGTCGACCTCGAGCCGATGGTCTTGGCCCTTGACCTGATTCACCACTACGTGCGCCGCTTTGATCTCTCCGCTCAGCCCTAGGAATGTCTGCATGAGCGTCACCACCCACAACAGCAGTACCGCGACGATCAGCAACGCGAATCCGCCCGCCCCGTGCCCGATCAAAACCCGCAATCCGACCTGGCGCACCCTGACGAGCGCCGATATCAGCAACGCGACCGCGACCACGATGATCAGCATCAGGCCGATCTGCACGATCCCGAAGTCCACCGGGAAACTCATGGGGTAGTTGTACCCTGAGCGGGAGTGTCAACTCACCTGAACCAGCTCCCCCTTCGGCAATCGATCACGACACGCGCCGAACACGCCGTCACACAGGATGGTTCGGCGCTGCCGTGCACCGCAACCGATGCGGCCCCGAAGGCGTACATCCGTTGCGTGAACCGCACATTCGGTATCGGGGATGCGGATCCGCGCACTGATCAACGGAGTTCACGCAGGCGATCAGAGATTCACTGGGCGGCGCTGATCGTCCAGGGATCGGTGCGCAGGGTGCAGACTCGAGTTTCGAGGTCGGGCAGCGCGGTGCGGACCACCGTCTGTGCCTGTGCGCACCAAGGGAATTCGGTAGCCCAATGGGCCGCATCGATCAGGGCGGGACCATTGCGCCGCAGGTGTTCGTCGACCGGGTGGTGGCGCAGATCGGAGGTGAGGTAGGCGTCGACACCGAGGCGCGCCACCGTAGTCAGATAGGAGTCGCCCGCGCCGCCACATACCGCGACGGTCTGGATCATGCGGTCCGGGTCACCGGCTGCGCGAACACCCCAGGTAGTCACGGGCAATGCGGCAGCGACCCGTGCGGTGAACTCGCGCAAGGACTCCGGTTCGGCAAGCGTGCCGACCCGACCGATGCCGAACCCCGATGGCAGCGCGGCGCGCTCGGTGACGTGATAGGCGGGGTCTTCGTAGGGATGGGCCGACCGCAGCGCCGCCAGCACGTCCGTGCGCGCCGACGGCGGTGCGATCACTTCGAGGCGGTCCTCGTCGACCTGTTGTAATTCCCCGATGGCGCCGATAGCCGGATTCGCCCCGTCGACCGGACGAAACTGCCCGACGCCCGGCACCCGTAAAGCGCAGTCACGGTAGGTCCCGCTCCCACCGGCACCGGCCGCGAACAGTGCCGCGAGCACTGCATCCGCATGCGAGCGCGGCACCTGGACCACCCAATTATCCACGGCAGCTTGTGGTTTCGAGTCCAACGGGCCCGTGACAGTGAGCCCCAGCGCATCGGCCAGCGCATCGGAAACCCCCGGATCAGCAGAGTCCGCATTGGTGTGCGCCGCGAACAGCGCACACCCGGATCGGATGAGCCGATGCAGCAGAGCACCTTTGGGTGTATCGGCTGCGACAGTGTCCACCCCACGCAGCAGCAGCGGATGGTGCACCACCAAAGCCTGTGCCCGCCAATCGATCGCCTCATCCACCACGGCCGCAGTCGCGTCCACCGCGAATAGCACCCGAGTCACCTCGTCGGCCGGGTCGCCGCAGACCAACCCCACCGAATCCCAGGACTCCGCCAACTTCGGCGGATAAGCCGCGTCGAGCACCCCGATGAGATCCGCCAGCGTCGTCGCCATCCGCCTACCTCCATATCGTCTGGGCCGACATCAAACTCCTGCCGCGCGAATTCCGGCTACCAACCGATCGACCTCGGTGCGACCGCGAACGGCAACGCGCACGTAATCTGGTCCCAGACCTGGGAAGGTGTCGGCGCGGCGGACCGCGATTCCCCGGTCTGCCAGGTGTTTTCGCAGGAGTTCACCGTCCGGCACACGCAGCAACAGGAATGGTCCGTCCGCGGGAGTATGAACGTGTACCCCCAGCGCGGTCAGTCGCTCGATCATCGCATCGCGGTCGACGGCGATCGCGTGTGCTCGCTGTTGTGCCGCTGCAACCGCATCCGGCTCGGCGGTCGCGGTGATCGCTTCCAGTTGCAGTGTGCCCAGCGGCCAGTGTGCGCGGCCGCGATTCAGACGGGCCAGCAGTTCCGGTGCGCCGAGGAAGTAGCCGCAGCGCAGGCCCGCCAACGCCCAGGTTTTGGTGAGGCTGCGCAGGACGAGGATGTCCGGGGTGGCCGAAGCGGCCAGCGACTCCGGTTCGCCGGGGACCGCGTCGGCGAAGGCCTCGTCGACCACGATGACGCGGCCCGATCGGCGCAGCGCGCGAATCGTGTCGGCGGGGTGCAGCACCGAGGTGGGGTTGGTCGGGTTGCCGAGCACTACCAGGTCAGCGGCGGCGGGGACGAGCGCCGGGTCGATGGTGTACGGCGGTTCGAGTACGACGCGGGTCACCGGGATATCGGCTTCACGCAGCGCCAGTTCGGGCTCGGTGAACGAGGGGTGCAGCACCGCGGCCAGTCGCGACGCGAGTCTGGGCAGCATCGCGAACCCCTCGGCCGCACCCGCCAGCAGCAGTACTTCCTCGGTGGTGCGGCCGTGGCGGGCCGCAACAGCCCTGCGTGCGGCGAGTTCGTCGGCCGCGCTCGGATATTTGCCGAGGTCGTCGAGCCGCGCGGCCAAACGGTTCCGCAGCCGGTCCGGCGGCGCGCTGCCCTGCACATTGACCGCGAAGTCGAGCATGCCGGGGCGTGCGTCGACGTCACCGTGGTGACGCAGTTTCGCGTGATCGACACTGTCGGCTGACACGAGAAAACACCCTACGTGGCGGTCCATCGGGACGACCGGCCAGAATGGCTGTCGTGGGTGAGTTGCACGTGTCGTTCGTCTGTACCGGCAACATTTGTCGATCGCCGATGGCGGAGAAGATGGTCGCGGTACACCTGTACCGTGCGGGGCTCGCCGACCGCGTGCGGGTCAGCAGCGCGGGCACCGACGGCTGGCACACCGGAGCCGACGCCGATGCCCGTACGAATGCCACCCTGCGCCGCCACGGCTACCCGACCGGCCACATCGCCGCGAAATTCGGCGACCAGCACTGCGATGCCGACCTGCTGGTCGCCCTCGATTCCGGCCACGAGCGCCGCCTCGCCACGCTCGGCATCCCGTCGGACCGCCGCCGCCTGCTCCGCAGCTTCGACCCCGATGCCGACACCCTCGATGTCCCTGACCCTTACTACGGCGACACGGCCGACTTCGACCTGGTCCACGATCAGATCGCCGCCGCCATTCCAGGACTGTTGGACTGGGTCCGCACCGCCCTCGCCGCGCGAACGACCCCCGCCGATGAGTCCGCAGACAGATCAGACCACGCAGTTTCTTACGAACCCCTTCCCGACGGACGCCCGTGATACGCCGACTGACCTTCCTGCTGCGCCCGAGCTGGCTGATCCTGGCCGTACTCGTGGCGGCCTTCGCCTACCTCTGCTTCACCGTGCTCGCACCGTGGCAACTCGGCAAGAACACCACCACCGCACACCGCAACCAGCTGATCGCCGATTCGGTGGACGCCGCTCCGATCGATATCACCACCGTCCTGGACGACCAGCGCACCGATTCCCATGCCGAATGGCGACGCGTCACAGCGAAGGGCAGCTATCTGCCGAATTCGACCGTGCTGGTCCGTCTGCGCCACCTCGACGGCGCGCCCGGCTATTCGGTACTGACCAGCTTCGAACTCGACGACGGCCGCATCCTGCTCATCGATCGCGGTCTCGTCGCGGCCGTCGACGGCTCCCGCCCGCCGCACATTGCGGACCCGCCCGCCGGGCCGCAGCGGATCGAGGCGCGAATCCGGATGTCCGAGGGCGTCACCCCCGGTAAGGACCCGACGGTCGAGGACGGGTACCGCCAGGTGTACTCAGTGGACACCACCCAGGAAATGGCCGTCCTGCAGGAGCCCCTCACGGTCATCCCCACCGGTGAACGCGGCGGCTACCTGCAGCTCAGCGAGAACCAGCCCGGCGCCTTCACCCCCACGCCCCTCCCGCAACTCGATGCGGGTCCGTATTTGTCCTACGGCCTGCAATGGCTGGCCTTCGGCATCATGGCTCCCCTGGGCCTCGGCTATTTCATCTACGCCGAGATCCGCGAGCGCCGCAAGGAAAAGTCCACCGCGACCTCGAAAACTGCGCCGAGCGAAACCCCGGCCCCCGCACCGGTATCTACCAATGAGCAGCGCCTGGCCGACCGCTACGGCGGTACTCGCTGACCTCACGCCCGAAACGAGGTCCGGTGGCGGATTGTCGCCGGTGCCGGACGAGGAAGTGAGCCGGCCAGCTGAAATCTGCTCCGAACCGATGAACGCGTCCGAAGGCGCAACTCCATCCGCGCGAAGTGCGTCAACGGAATGGGCACACCCAGGACCGGATCGACGGTGAACGGGGTCAGCGGCGCAAGATCGACCAGAGCGCGGCGCTCAGCACCGCACCCAACTGAATTGCCTCGGACATGCGTACAGCACGACGCAGATCCGCCACCTGAGGTGCAGGCCCGTCGCCGAGAGTTGGCCGCAGTTCGGTGCCATAGCGGTACTGGGTCCGCCCCCCGAGACGCACGCCGAGCGCACCTGCCATCGCAGCCTCGGCGACTCCGGCATTCGGGCTGGGGTGCTTGCCCGCGTCCCGTCGCCACGCATGCAGCACGTCGGCCGGGTGGCCACCCACCACAGGGGCCAAAGCAGCAGTGAGCATGCCGGTCATACGCGCGGGCAACAGATTCGCCAGATCATCGACACGAGCAGCGGCCCAACCGAAGCGCAGGTACCGCTCGTCGCGGTAGCCGATCATCGCGTCCAACGTATTGATCGCGCGATATCCCAGCAGCCCGGGTACCCCGGCGACCGCACCCCACAGCAAGGGCCCGACCGTCGCATCCGAGGTGTTCTCGGCGATGGATTCCAATGCGGCACGGGCCAACCCGTCCGCATCCAGCGCCGCCGGATCCCGCCCGCACAGCGATGGCAGCAGTGCACGTCCACCTGCCACATCACCGGACTCGAGCCGGTCGGCCATGTCGCGCCCGGTGCGCACCAGACTGCGCCCGCCGAGTACCGTCCACGTCGCCAGCGCGGTTGCGACTACGCCGCCGCGCCGTAGCCCGAACCCGAATGCCGTTGTCGCACCGACCAACACCAGTTCGTGCACCACCCCCGCCGAGCGCCGATCGGCATAGGTCACGCGTTCCAGCGCATTCGCCGCCGCTCCGAATCCGGCCACCGGATGCCACCGGCGTGGATCACCGAGCACACGGTCGAGCACGAATCCGAGCACCAACCCGGCCGCCGTCGAAGTCCCCATTCGCACCCGGCGAGGGTAGCCGGTCGCCATGACAACCGCGACATGTCACATTCGCCAGCCCTGCTTCGTCATCACGACGACGACGCATAAGCTCGCCCCTGACGGGGCCGCACGACCGAACGGCGAAACCAGTGACTACAGACCAGCCCTCCTCCGAACCCATCGACCAGGCCGAATTGGCTCGACGTTTCGAGGAGCACCGGTCGTATCTGCGCAGGCTCGCCTACAGCACGCTCGGCAGTCTCACCGACGCCGACGATGTGGTGCAGGAGGCGTGGCTGCGGCTGCAGCGCCAGTACGAGGCGGGGACCGCGGGCGAAATCGAGAATCTGCGGGCCTGGCTGTCCACCGTCATCGGGCGGTTGGCCCTCGATCAGCTCGGTTCGGCCCGTGCCCGGCGCGAGCAATACGTCGGCGAATGGTTGCCGGAGCCCGAGGTCACCAGCTGGGATGATCCGGCCGACCGGATCACGCAGGACGAGCGTGTCACCACGGCGCTGCTGGTCGTACTGGAATCCCTGTCGCCCGCCGAGCGCACCGCATTCGTGCTGCAGGATGTGTTCGGTATGAGTGGCCCCGAGGTCGCCGAGGTCGTCGGGCGCACACCGGCGGCGGTGCGGCAGCTCGCCTCGCGCGCACGCAAGCGCGTCGAGGACGGTACCCCCCGCTTCCCCGCCTCACCCGATGAACAGGAGAAGGTCGTCTCTGCCTTCGCGGTCGCCTGGCGATCCGGCGATCTGAGCGCACTACTCGGCGTGCTCGACGCGAATGTCAGCCTCACCGCCGACGGCGGCGGCAAGGTCCCCGCCATCCGCCGGCCGGTGCGCGGCGCCGAACTCATCGCGAAGATGCTGCTCGGCTGGTACCACGCACCGTCCGCAGTGGGCGCTTGGGGCCGCGCGGTACTGGTCAACGGCGCTCCCGGTCTGGTCGTCTTCGACGGCACGCATACCGGCGTCTTCTCCTTCACCATCGATAACGGCCGCATCGTCGCCATCCATGTCGTCCGCAACCCGGACAAGCTGCACGACCTCCCGACCAAGGGCGCCCCCGACTGGTACCTCGGCCCGAACGCCGAATAACTTACGCGGCCCGCACATTTCGATGTGCGGGCCGTCGGCTAGGCGGGGGCTCGGGCCACGGGTGCTGCCGACTCGACCTCGGTCCGGGATCGGTTACGCCGCAACACAATGAGCCATGCACCGCGGGCGATGAGTACGCATACGCCCATCAACGCGGCACTGCCGAGGAACACCACGAGTGCAGGCCAAACGTAGGTCACCTGGAGGAAGGTTCCGGCTCGGCCGCGGAAGACCAGACCCGCCAGCTGCGGTAGTGTGATCAGAATCGCGATCGGGACGAGATAAGGCAATTGGCGCAGGACGATCTGCCAGGCGGGGCGGCTCTGCCGATCGGCCCAGCGGCGCGATCGCACCAGGCATAGCACCCCGAGAGCCACAGTTCCGAGCGTCAGCAACGCCATTGCCCAGTCGGCGTAGATGCTCCACGGTCGGTGCACATCCGGTGACTCGCCCCGGGTGAGATCGGCCAAGCCCTGCGCGATAATTCTGGGATCGTCCTCGAGTGCCATACCGGTATCGGCGATGACCGCGATCCCGTACCCGGTGTCGGGCACCAGGACCTGTGCGGCGGTGTAGGTGAACCAGTCGCCGTAGTGCGAAATCTGATCGGATTGCCCACGCTGCCAACCCATTGCGTACGCGTCGTCGCCGACTCCCGAGGGTGTGCGCATCTCGGTTACCGCCCCCGCGGACACCACCCGGTGCCCGTCCGGGGCCACGCCGGCGTTGTACTGGGTGATCAGCCACGCGGCCAGATCGGTGGCCGTGGTGATCACTCCGTGGCTACCGGCGACGAACCAATCGGGCTCGGGCACCGGTATCGCGAAACCATATGCCCGGACGTACCCATGCGTCACGTCCTCGGCGTCGCGCGCCGAATTCACCGTCGTGGTGTCACGCATCCCGATGGGCCCGAATACATTTCGCCGCATGTAGTCCGCGAACGGTTCCCCACTCACCACCTCCACCAATCGAGCGGCGACCTGATAGTTCGGATTGTGATAGTGGAATTCCGTCCCCGGATCGGCGGCCAGTTTCGCGGCATGTAGTCGCTCGACCGCCCCGGCCAGCGAATCCGCCTGCGGCCGCCGCAGATCCGGAAACGCGGTATCCGACATTCCGGACGTCTGATTCAACAACTCCCGCACGGTGATCCGATCACCGCGCGGATCGGCCAACCGAAAGTCCGTGACATACTCACGCACCGGTGCGTCGAGACGCACCTTCCCCACATCGACCAACTGCATCACGGCCAACGCCGTCATGGATTTGCTCACCGAGGCGATCGGCATGCGCGTCGTCGCGGTGATCACCGCACCGCTCGAATCGTGACCGTACCCCGCGACGTACACCACCCGATCCCCGTGGGTGAGAGCGATCGAAACCCCCGGCAACCGGGTCCGGGACAGGTATTCGGACATATACCGATCCACGGCCGCCGGATCGACGCCGTCGGCCGCCGGTGCCGCGACCGCCACGCCGACCGACGGAAACAGCACCAGAAATAGTGCGATTATGACTGTCCGCCGCAGATATTCCGCAGTCACCGCGTTCGCCCTTCTCATCGCGCGGCCGCGGGTCCACACCGGAACCACTCTCGCACCACGTCAGCCCGCAAGCCCAACCCGTTCGGGTATCGAATATCCGTGCGCCGCCGCAACCTCCGCCGACAACAGCCGTCCGTTATCCGCGGTGACCCCGCGTGCGAGATCGGGGTACGCCGCACATGCCTCCCGCCAACCGTGATCGGCGATCGCCCGAACATACGGCAGGGTGGCATTGGTAAGCGCCACGGTCGCGGTATGCGGCACCGCACCCGGCATATTCGCCACACAGTAATACAACGAATCGGCCACGCGGAAAGTTGGATTCGCATGCGTCGTGGGATACGAACCGGCGAAACACCCGCCCTGATCGATGGCGATATCTACCAGCACCGATCCGGGCCGCATACCGCGAACCAGTTCCTCGGACACCAGCTTGGGCGCCCGCGCCCCCGGAACCAGCACCGAACCGATGACGAGATCCGCCGCCAGCACGGCCCGCTCGATCTCGACCGCATTCGAGGCCACCGTCGAGACGCGTCCTTCGAACCGTGCGTCGAGTTCGCGCAGTCGCGTCAAATTCGTATCCAGCACAGTGACTTTCGCACCCATCCCGGCCGCGATCGTGGCCGCGTTCATCCCAGCGACCCCACCGCCGAGCACCACCACATCGGCCGCAAGGACCCCCGGGACCCCGCCGAGCAGTAGCCCGGCACCGCCGAGCGGCGCCATCAGGTGATACGCGCCGACCTGTGGGCCGAGTTTGCCCGCCACCTCACTCATCGGCGCGAGCAGCGGCAATGACCCATCCGCGGCCCGCACGGTCTCATAGGCGATCGCGGTGATTCCGGACCGCAGAACCGCATCGGTGCACTCACGCGACGCGGCCAGATGCAGATAGGTGAACAGCACCTGCTCGCGCCGCATCCGCGGATACTCCGGGACGATCGGCTCCTTGACCTTGAGTACGACCTCGCCCTCCCACCACACCTGCTCGGCGGCGGGCACCATCCGAGCCCCCACGGCGGCATAATCCGCATCCGAAAATCCGGACCCCACCCCGGCGCCGGCCTGGATCAGCACCTCATGCCCGTGCCGCACCAGTTCCCTGGCACCGGCCGGGGTCAGCGCCACTCGAAACTCCTGCTCCTTGACCTCTCGTGGAACTGCGATCCTCATATCGCCATCGTGGCCCACCAACGGTCCCGGCGCCATGAACGCCGCGCGAGCGCGCCGTAGTTTCACACGGCGAACGTTTCACCCAGCTTCGGAATCCGGAGCTGGTCACCCCGCCCGGCGTACCCGAAGTTCCGCTCCAGGCGCTCGAGCGTCTCGCTGAAATGCGCCCACCCCAGCAATGGCTACGGCACCAACCGCACCCACCGCGCCCGGTTACTCCTGGAATCCACCACCGACACCATGGATCACATTGCCGCCGAAACCGGCTTCGGCACCGCGGTGAGCTTTCGTCATTACTTCCACCGCTTCCTCGGCACCAGCCCGACCGCAGATCGCGCACTGTTGGTCATCGGCACGGGCAGTCTGATCGCCGCCGAATTCTGGAGGGTGCCCAGATTCCGACCGGGTCACTGGTCGCGGGCGTGTCCGGCCAGGTGCGCCGCGAACCGAGCGAGGCCGAGCCGGACCGGATCCGACTCAATGGTGCTGTGTACCTCCACAACATGACCAACCACCGAGACGCGAAACGGGTGTGAGACAGCACACACTGATCAATTGACCAGCTTGAATCGCTGATAACATTTTGCCAGCGTGCCCGGTATCCCGGGATCTCCCGCCGACACTGCTGTCGAATCATCTGTCATGCAGACGGCGAGCCCACCGGGATGGTGGCCGCGCAGCATGCAGGTAGGAGGTATCACGGTGGCGTACGTGCACCAGAGTATGCACCGGCCGTCGGGGCGGATCAGCGTGGCCGATATCGCGGCCCAACCGGGCGGGATCGAGGCACTACAGCGGCGAGTACACGAACTACGCTCCAGTGGAGTGGATTTCGCCGCCAATGCGATCGAAAAGGAGATGGCGGAACTGGATCTGCCGCGCACCTGACGCGCTGTTGCCTGTAGTCGGTCGAGCTCTGGTGCCCAGCCGCGTCGAACCGTCGCGACCCGGTGAAATAATGAACGGCACGCACCCGCACCGTCGCGACGCCCAGGCACCATCGGCGTCCCGAGCAGATTTCGACTGGAGCCTTGATGCCGACCGTTCCGCCCATCCTCCAGCGCATCCTGGAAAAGCCCGTCAGTGACGGCGAGAAGCTGCTGGAGAGCGCGCTGTCGGCATTTCTGGACTTCGGCATCAAACGCACCAGCATGGGCGAGATCGCGCGCCGCGCCGGAATCAGCCCAGCGACCCTCTATCGCCGCTTCGAATCGAAGAACGACCTCGTCGAGGCGGTCAGCGTGCGCGAGGCGCAGCGTTTCGTCGCCGAGATCGATAAGCGGGTGCAGAAGGTCGAGGGCGTCGAGGAACAGTTGATCGAGATCTTCGTCGCGGTGATCACCGAAATCGCGGGCAACGAACTCTTGCGGCGGCTGCTGCGCACCGAACCCGATCTCATCCTGCCCCGACTGACCACCGAGGCCGCTCCGATCGTCGAGGTCGGGCGCACCTATCTGGCGGAGAAACTGCGCGAACTGCGTAGCGGTGGCGATGACGACTTCGACCTCGTCGCCGAGATCATGGCGCGACTGGCACTGTCGCTGGCCTTGACGCCCGACGGGCTCATTCCGATCGATGACGTGGCGGCGGGTCGGGATTTCGCGCGACGCACACTGCTGCCGATGGTCGGTGTCCGCGCCACCGCATAACGGGTTTGCCGACTCAACGCATTTCGAATATCCGGGTGCCGAATGCGGCCGCCACCCACTCATCGAGCAGCCGCAGCGAATTCGGGTCGGGCACCCTGCCGCCGTCGACGAAATCCCGAACCAGTTCGACGACGCCACCCGCCCGCATCGTGGTCGGATCCGGCAGCGGCAGCCGCGACACATACTGGGTGATCCACCGCCGCCTGCCCGAATACAATCGGTTCCCACACACCGCGTCGTAGAACCGCAGCCCGAGCGCCGAATTCGCCACGCCCATCAGCAAATACGCCAGCCGCTGCGCGGCACCGTCCACACCGAGATCGGCCAGCGACATCCAATAGCAATCGCCGTTTACCACCGCTCCGGATCGATCCAGGGCGAATCGCGGCCGCTCACTGATATCGGGGAAGACCACTTTCGGTACCCGCCACAAATTCGGCCGCTGCGGCACCCAGATCTCGAACCACTGCCGGCCGCTGTCGATCAAATATTTGCGGCCGGCCAACGTCTCCCGATGCATCTCCAAATATGCTGCGGCCCCGGGAAATTCCCGCAGGTCGACCGGCATCCGCGCGGATTCCGCCGTATTGTACGGATACAGCACCTGCACGTCGCGCTCTCGCGAAATCCGCCACGGATCGACATCGTGATGGGTAATCAAATCGAATAACAACTCCCCCTCCGGCCGCGGCCGCACCTGCGCCCACCGGTCGGAAATGAATACCCGATCCGCGGTTGTCTTGATCCCCACGCGAATCCGCCCCACAGCACCGAATGTCCGCCAGGTCCCCGCCTCCACCTGCGCCAACCATCTGTCGACCTCCGGCCGCGACATTCGCCAGGCGCCACTGTCTTTATCGACGTCGACAACGGTTTGCGCCGACCGCGCGTCCAACTTGTCATCCCGACCCGATACGTCGACGTGCCCGACGACCATCGGGCGCACCCGGCCTGCTACCTCCGGATCGCCGCGCATCGCTCGCTTACCGGGAGCCGCCGCTGCCCGATCACCGGGAGCCGCGCGAATCACCGCCCGATCACCCGTCGCCAACGTACCTACCTCGACCGCGAAGGTGCGCCCACAGTGCTCGACGTAATGACTGTGCTCGGCCGCCAGCGCCTCGAAAAGATCGGTTCCGCCGATGATTTCGGCGCTGTCCACCTCGTAGGCGGAAACGTAGCGGCAGACCGCGCGTGCTGCCGCGCGAGTGGCGATGGTGACCGCGGGCAGCACCGCCGCCTCGAACAACCTGGTATCGCCGAGGTCGTACAGTTCGACCGGAGCCAATTCGGTACGCAACAGGCTCCGGATATTGGCACCGGCCTTGGTGGTGAGAAAGCGGTTGGCACACAGCAATCCGAGCACTCCACCCGACCGCAGCAGCCGCGGCGCCGCGGCGACGAACGGATGGGTGAGATCTATTCGCCCCTGCAACCCGAATCGCCTGCTGAGCAACTGTGCGGTCGGCCCACCCAACTGCTGAGTCCGCACATACGGCGGATTGGTAATGATCGCATCGAATGCCCCTGCCGCGATCCCCGCCGATTCGCTCAGGAAATCCCCGATATGCCACTCGACCGCGACCCCCGCGGCCTGCGCACGCTCTCGCGCCACCGCCACCCCGGCCGCGTCCAGGTCGTAGCCGACCAACTCCACCCGCACCCCCGGCGAGAACTCCCGCACCACTTCATCCAGGGACAGCAGCAATTCACCATCACCGCAGGCCGGATCGAGCACCCGCAACACTGCACCACCCGGCGCATGTTCGAGCAGCCGCCGCGCGAGAAAGCGCGCCAGGGCGGGTGGCGTGTAATGCCTACCGTGCCGTTTGCGGTCGCGCGCAGCCGACTCGCCGGGATTCATGCCTGGGATTCTGCCTCGTCCCGGCGGTAATGGCGGGCGATCCGCTCGCGCGCCGTCGCGGGCGAGCCCCGCGATGCGCGGATCCCGAGGCCCGCGCTTGCCGCCGGATTTACAGCGGAATGTTCTTGTGGTGACTCTTGCGCACCGGCGCCGCCGCCAATGCCGCGGCAATGGTGCTGCGGGTCTTGGCCGGGTCGATCACCTCGTCCACCACACCGATCGCGATCGCCCGCTCGACACCACCGGCAATGCGCTCGTGTTCGATCGTCAGCCGCTCGTGCAGCGCCGCACGCTCTTGCTCCGGCGCGGCCGCCAGGGCCTTCTTGTGCAGGATGCCGACCGCGGCCTTGGCGCCCATCACGGCGACCTCGGAGCCGGGCCAGGCGTACACCGCGGTCGCACCGAGCGAACGGGCGTTCATCGCGATGTAGGCGCCACCGTAGATCTTGCGGGTGACCAGTGTGACCCGCGGCACCCGGGCCTCGGCGAACGCGTGCAGCAGCTTCGCACCGCGCCGCACCACACCTTCCCACTCCATGCTGACGCCGGGCAGGTACCCGGGGACATCGGTGAGCACCACCAGCGGAATGCCGAACGCGTCGCACAACCGGACGAAACGCGCGGCCTTCTCGGCACTTTCGGAGTTCAGGCAGCCACCGAGGCGGATCGGGTTATTGGCGAGCACACCTACGGTGCGGCCGCCGAGCCGACCGAGACCCGTGACAATGCTGCGTGCGTAACCGGCCTGCAATTCCTCGAACGAGGACTCACCGTCGACGTTGTCGAGCAGTTCGCGGACGATCGGCTTCACATCGTAGGCGCGCTTGGCCGATTCCGGCATCATCGCCTTCAGATCGACATCACCGTGTGCGGCCGCGACCAGATCGAATTCGCCCTGTTCGGCGAACATCGACACCAAGCGCCGACCACGGTGCAACGCGTCGGCCTCATCGTTGGCGACGATATGCGCGACACCGGACTTCTTACCGTGGGTCTCCGGACCACCCAGGGTGGCCATATCGACCTGCTCACCGGTCACACTGCGCACCACATCGGGGCCGGTCACGAAGACCCGTCCCGCCGGCGCCATGATCACGATGTCGGTCAGTGCGGGACCGTAGGCGGCGCCACCGGCGGCGAAGCCGAGCACCACCGAAATCTGCGGTACCAGACCGGATGCGCGGACCATCGCCTCGAAGACCAGACCGACCGCGTGCAGCGCCTCGACACCCTCGGCGAGACGGGCGCCGCCGGAATGCCAGATGCCGACCACCGGAATGCCGGAATCGATGGCGGTGTCGATCGCATCGACAATGTGCTTACAACCTTCCACGCCCATCGCGCCACCCATGACGGTGGCATCGGAGCAGTAGGCAACGGTACGGACACCGTCCACCTCGCCGATCGCGGCCAGCACACCGGACCTGTCGCGCGGGTGCAGTGGCAGCACGGTTCCGGGGTCGAAGAAGCATTGGAGCCGACCGAGCGGATCACGCGGATCGGTCGCAGCTTCCGGTCCGGACGCGGGAGCCACAATCGTCATCGCGTTTTCTCCTCACCTCGAGCAAGTACGCCGCTACCGCGGCTGCGTATGTCGAACACCGGTGGGGTCGACCGACTCTGGCGTTGGTCGACCCCACCGGTGTTCGTTGTGCAGTCTGCCCGGTCTGTGCGGTCGAGCCCGGAGAGGCAGCGCACGTAAGCGCGGGAGGGCTTCGCACAGACCAAATCGGATACCGAGCGGCTATGCCCGACCGAAGGCGAGCGCGACGTTGTGCCCACCGAAACCGAACGAGTTGTTGATGGCGTACTCGATCTCCTGGCGGCGGGCTTCGCCGTGCACCACATCCAGATCGATCTCCGGATCCTGGTTGTCCAGGTTCAGCGTCGGCGGGACGAGGCCGTCACGGATACTGAGCACGGTCAGCACGGATTCGAGCGCACCGACGGCGCCGATCGAGTGACCGAGTGCCGACTTCGGCGCGTACACCGAAGCATGGTTGCCCACGGCCTTGTTGATCGCGTTCGCCTCGGCGGTATCGCCGATCGGGGTAGCGGTCGCATGTGCGTTGATATGGGTGATGTCCTTGGGCGTCAGACCCGCGGTCTGCATCGCCCGCGTCATCGCCCGGGCGGCGCCGTCACCGGTGGGATCGGGTGCGACCAGGTGGAAGCCATCGGAGGTGATACCGGCGCCGAGCAGGCGCGCGTGGATCGTCGCGCCACGAGCCTTGGCGTGCTCCTCGGTCTCGATGACCATCAGCGCACCGGCCTCGCCGAAAACGAAACCGTCGCGATCGGAGTCGAATGGACGCGAGGCGCCCTTCGGATCGTCGTTGCGGGTGCTCATCGCGCGCATCATGGTGAAAGCCGCGATCGGCACCGCGTCGATGAAACCCTCCACGCCACCGGTGACGACCATATCGGCGTCACCCATGACGATCATTCGCCATGCGTTGGCAATGGCCTCGGAGCCCGATGAGCATGCCGAGACCGGAGTGACCACTCCTGCCCGGGCCTTCAATTCGAGACCGACTACAGCCGACGGGCCATTCGGCATGACCATCTGAACGGCCAGCGGCGAAATCTTGCGATAGCCACCGTTCTTCAGCTTGTCGACCGAGTCGATGAGCGCGTCACCGCCACCGAGCCCGGTGCCGATCGCCACACCCAGACGCTCCGGGTCGACCTCGGGGCTGCCCGCGTTCTGCCAGACCTCGCGACCGAGTACGGTCGCGAGCTGCTCGACGTAGGCCATGCGCCGACATTCGACACGGCTCAACAGGGTCTCTGGCCGTACCTTCAGGTGACCGCCGATACGGACCGGAAGGTCGTACTCCTCGACGAAGGAGTCCTCGAGAACGTCGATACCGCTCTCGCCGTTGAGGAGGCCCTTCCACGTCGCATCGACATCACCAGCGATCGACGTGGTCGCCGCCAGGCTTGTAACGACGACGTTGGGGAAGTTCCCGTTCAAGGTGGAAGGAGTGGTCACAGTGTCGGCCCTACTCGGCGTCGAACTTGGCCTTGAGCTCAGCGGCCGCCTCAGCGTTCTCGGCCTCGAGCTTCTGGATGTAGGCGACGGCGTCGCCGACCGTCTTCAGACTGGCCAGATCCTCATCCGGGATCTTTACGCCGTACTTGTCCTCGGTCTGAACCGCGATCTCGACCATGGACAGCGAGTCGATGTCCAGGTCATCGACGAAGGACTTCTCGAGCGTCACTTCGGAGGGCTCGATACCGGTCACCTCTTCGATGATCTTGCCGAGTTCCTCGACGATTTGTTCCTGGGTCAGAGCGGCCACTTCGTGGCTCCCTTCTTATCTACTTTGTAGGGCTTCACTGTTGTTTTTCGAATCGAGCGAGTCGATGGTTACCGTCTGCTCGGTCACGATCGTGTATTGGGTTACACAGTCGCCGGGGGAAAGCTAGCCGGAAATGGTGAGCCCGGCCAACGCGGGGAGGTCTTCGGGGGTCTTCAACGCCAGTGTCGGTGTGCCCTTCAGTTCCCGTTTTGCGATGCCGACGAGCGTGCCCGCCGGCGGCAGCTCCGCCACTGCCGAAACCGCCGCTCGTCGGACAGTCTCGGTGCACAGGTCCCACCGGACGGGCCGGGTGACCTGCGCCGCGAGCTTAGCGACCGCATCGGCGCCGGAGGCAACCGGCTTGCCGTCGAAGTTCGACAGCAGGGTCCGAGTCGGGTCGTTCGGCACGATCATTGCTATGGCTTCCGTCACAGCGTCCTGGGCCGGGGCCATGAACGCCGTATGGAACGCACCCGCGACGGGCAGCGCACGCACCCGCGCCTTCTCGGGCGGGTTCGCGGCAAGTTCCGCGAGGGCGGTCAATCGTCCGGCGGCCACGATCTGCCCCGCGGCATTGCGGTTGGCCGGGACGAGTTCGAGCTGTTCGAGCCGTGCGAGCACGGCGGCCTCATCGCCACCGAGCACCGCGGACATACCGGTCGGCTCCAGCGCGCACGCCTTGGCCATCTCCGCACCGCGGATGGCGGCCAGCCGCACCGCATCGTCGGCGGAGATGACTCCGGCGACTGCGGCGGCGGCGAGCTCACCGACCGAATGTCCAGCGACGATAATATCGGCCGGAAGCGAATCCGGCTCGATTTCCGCGAAGGCCAGCAGCGCTGCGGCGACCACAAGCGGCTGGGTAACGGCAGTATCGGTGATCTCCTCCGCGGTCGCGGTGGTGCCGAGGCGAACCAGGTCCAGACCAGAGGCCTTGGACCAGAGGGCGAGGCGATCAGTCGCGCCGGGAAGGTCGAGCCAAGGCGCGAGCATGCCGGGTGTCTGGGACCCCTGTCCAGGGGCGAACAACGCGATCACACCTCTAGGAAACACTGTGAGGTGCGCCGCACGAGATGTCGACGCGAATGAACCTTGCGGAGCGCTTTTGTGGAGGTTCCACAAAAGCGCATGTGGGTTTTCCGGATCGACCGTCTCCCCCGATCTGTTACACGCCTTCGTGACCCACTGAGAGTTGAGTGACTTCTGGGGTAGAAGTTGATGATTCGTTACGGGTTCGTGTCAAACGACCCACTGTGGCGGCGATCCGGAGCACGTACGCATCCCTCGGATTCATCGGATCACGGCCCGTGATCTCGGCTATCCGCTTGAGTCGATAGCGAACGGTATTTGGATGAACGTACAGTTGACGTGCACAAGTCTCGACCGCGCCACCGCAATCCAGATAGGCCTCGAGCGTGTCGGCCAGCGCGGATCCCGCAGCGGCCAACGGAAGGACAAGGTACTCGTTCAGCGCGTCGATTGCAGCTCGGTCACCCAATAGGGCCCGCTCCGGTAACAATTCCGCAGCGTGCACCGGTCGCGGAGCCCCGCGCCAGCCGACGACGGCCTCCATTCCGGCCAGTGCCTCCACCGCGCTGGCATGCGCCGCGCCCAGAGTGCGCGTGGTCGGGCCGATGACCACCGGACCGTCGGAGAACACCTCGGCCAGCAGATCGGCGAGAAATGGTGAGACATACGAGGTATCGCCCAGATTCCCGCTGACCACCATCACCAGCCGGGAACCCTGGACGACGGCCAGCGCCGCGCGACCGTGCCGTGCGGCGATGGCGTGCACCGAGCCGACCATCGAGACGCCCTGATCCCCCGGTGGCGTACCGACCAGCACCGTCGCCGGTGCGGTGGCGTCCCAGTTCAGCGTCGCGGCCCGCGACAGCATGTCCGGGCCGGTATCGCCACGGACCACGGCATCCACGACCAGCGCCTCGAGCCGGGTATCCCAGGCGCCACGGGATTCCGCGGCGCTCGCATACACCGAGGCGGCGGCGAATCCGAGCTCGCGCCCGTAGCGCAATACCGCCTCGGTGAGTGCGACCAGCTGCCGGTCGTTGCGCGCCAGCGCGGGCAGCCATTGTTCGAAGAACTCCATGGCCACGCGGACCATGTCCACGGTCTGGCGCAGCGTCAGCCGCCGCGGCAGATCATGCGGGATCACCTGGAAGGCGTCCAGGCTGAACCGGATATCGCTATCGGGATCCTGTAGCCATTCCAGGAAGTTCACCACCGCGGTCTGCACCAGCATCTGCACGCCCGCGCGTTGCGCGGCGTCCAGATCGGCGAAGAACGGCAACCGATCCTGCATCGACCCGACCGCCTCGGTGGAGAGGCGTCCGGAGAACTGCTTCACCCGTTTGAGCAGCGTGTCCGGCAGTGGGTCGCGGGTTTGCCGGTTCGGGGACAGTGCGCCCGTCGGCAGATACACCTCGTGCTCGGAGGAGCCATCGGTGATCCGACGCGGCCGCGGCGGTTTACGTTCCACCATCCAATCGTCCGCTATGCGAGTTCATCTTCGGTGCCGGGAGCCGACTTCGGCGCGGCGCCGACATCGTCGATGCGGTATTCGGCCGCCGCCTCGACAGCCTTGGCCGGATCGATCTTGCCGGTCCGGCCGAGTGCGGCCAAGGCCGCGACCACGATCGACTGCGCGTCGACGTTGTAGACCCGACGCGCGGCGGGGCGGGTATCGGAGAAACCGAAACCGTCCGTGCCGAGTGTGGTGAAGTCGCCGGGCACCCACTTGCGCACCTGATCCGGCACCGCACGCATCCAGTCCGTCGCGGCAATATACGGACCCTCGACCCGCGCCAGCGCCTGGGTGACGTACGGGACACCCGCATCGGTGCCCGGATCACGCAGCTGGGCGACCTCCTTGTCGAGTGCCTCCTTGCGGAGCTCACCCCACGAGGTCA
This sequence comes from Nocardia citri, assembly GCF_054065835.1. Lineage (NCBI taxonomy): Bacteria > Bacillati > Actinomycetota > Actinomycetes > Mycobacteriales > Nocardiaceae > Nocardia > Nocardia citri. The sequence goes on along the minus strand of NZ_JBSUQM010000008.1, from coordinate 157,950 downwards.
CCGACCACACATCGGCCTGCACACCCCACCGCTCGGCGAGCAGCGCCTGGGCGCGCACACCGTCGGGCACCGTGACGCCCGAGACCAGGATCTGGGCGCGCACCGTGCCCTCGCCGCCGCGCTTGTACATATAGATGCCCTCGAGCAGTCCGGCGATATCGAGATCGTCGGGCTCGGCGGGCTGCACATACGGCTCGTTGTAGAGGGTGATGTAGTAGAAGATGTCCTCGCCGCCGAAGCCGCCCGCCGATCCGTGCGGATGCGTGCCGGGCAGCGCGCCGGGACCGGGCTCCCGGGTGCCGCCGCCGTACATCCGACGCAGACCATCGCGCACGATGTGCGCGATCTCGAAGGAGAACGCCGGGTCGTAGGTGACCACCGCCGGGTTGGTGGATGCCAGCAGCAGCGAGTGGCCGTCGTTGTGCTGCAGCCCCTCACCGGTCAGCGTGGTTCGCCCGGCTGTTGCGCCGAGTACGAAGCCGCGGGCCAACTGGTCCGCCGCCGCCCACAATCCATCGCCGGTGCGCTGGAATCCGAACATCGAGTAGAAGATGTACAGCGGGATCATCGGCTCGCCGTGGGTGGCGTACGAGGTGCCCGCCGCGGTGAACGATGCGGTCGATCCGGCCTCGTTGATGCCCTCGTGCAGAATCTGCCCGACAGCACTCTCTTTGTAGGCAAGCATCAATTCCGCATCGACGGAGGTGTACAACTGCCCGTTACGGTTGTAGATCTTCAACGAAGGGAACCACGAGTCCATACCGAAGGTACGGGCCTCGTCCGGAATGATCGGCACGATCCGCTTGCCGATCTCCTTATCCCGCAGCAGCTCCTTCATGAGCCGAACCAGAGCCATGGTGGTGGCCACGTTCTGCTTGCCGGAACCCTTGCGCACCGACTTGTACGCCTCGTCCCCGGGCAGTTGCAGCGGCTTTGCCGTGGTGCGTCGTTCGGGCAGGAAGCCGCCGAGCGCCTTGCGCCGATCGAGCATGTACTGGATTTCGCGCGCCTGCATGCCCGGGTGGTAGTACGGGGGCAGGTACGGATCCTTCTCCAGTTCGGCATCGGAGATCGGAATCCGCTGCAGGTCACGGAAGTCCTTGAGGTCCTGCAGAGTCAGCTTCTTCATCTGGTGCGTGGCATTGCGGCCCTCGAAATGCTTGCCGAGGGTGTAGCCCTTGATGGTCTTGGCCAAGATCACCGTCGGCTGACCCTTGTGCGCCATCGCGGCCGCATACGCGGCATAGACCTTGCGGTAGTCGTGACCACCGCGCTTGAGGTTCCAGATCTCCTGGTCCGAAAGATCCTGGACCAGGGCCTTGGTGCGTGGGTCACGGCCGAAGAAGTGGTCGCGGACGTAGGCGCCGTCATTAGCCTTATAGGTCTGGTAATCGCCGTCAGGAGTTGTGTTCATAAGGTTCACCAGCGCGCCGTCGCGATCGGCGCCGAGCAGCGCGTCCCACTCCCGGCCCCAGATGACCTTGATGACATTCCAGCCCGCGCCGCGGAAAAACGACTCGAGCTCCTGGATGATCTTGCCGTTACCGCGCACCGGGCCGTCGAGGCGCTGCAGGTTGCAGTTGATCACGAAGGTGAGGTTGTCCAGCCCCTCGTTCGCCGCCACCTGGATCAGGCCGCGCGACTCCGGTTCGTCCATCTCGCCATCGCCGAGGAAGGCCCAGACGTGCTGATCGGAGGTGTCCTTGATGCCACGGTCGTGCAGGTAGTGGTTGAACCGCGCCTGGTAGATGGCATTCATCGGGCCCAGGCCCATCGACACCGTCGGGAACTCCCAGAAGTCGTTCATCAACCGCGGATGCGGGTACGACGGCAGGCCGTGGCCCGGACCGCCGTGGCTGTACTCCTGCCGGAAGCCGTCCATCCGATCGGCCGACAGTCTGCCCTCGAGGAAGGCACGGGCGTAGATGCCCGGCGAGGCGTGCCCCTGGATGAAGATCGAATCGCCGCCGCCGGGATGGTCCTTACCGCGGAAGAAGTGGTTGAAGCCGACCTCGTAGAGCGCCGCCGAGGAGGCGTAGGTCGAGATATGGCCGCCGACACCGATGCCGGGACGCTGCGCCCGGTGCACCATGATCGCCGCGTTCCAGCGGATCCAGGCCCGGAAGCGACGCTCCACCTCTTCGTCGCCGGGGAACCACGGCTCGTTCTCGGTGGGGATGGTGTTGACGTAGTCGGTGGAGGTCAGGGATGGAATGGCGACTCTACGCTCACCGGCACGTTCCAACAGCCGGAGCATGAGGTAACGCGCGCGGCCCGGTCCTTCCCGGTCGAGCATGTCATCGAACGATTCGAGCCATTCGGAGGTTTCCTCCGGGTCGATGTCCGGTAGATAGGACGCCACCCCTTCGCGGATAACCCGCACCCGCCCGCCCGTGGGCGGAACGTTCGATCCGTTCGGATCCCGCGGCGCGGAGTCGGTGCCAGCGGATTTCACTGGCGCGGAAGAGTGGATCAGGTCGGTCAAATCTGCTCCTCGTACAGGGGTGGACAAGCTGATGGGCGTCTGTTCCCCGGGCGGCACACTTGATTGGCGGACCACCCGTTTTACGAAAGGTTCGGGCGCACCTCCATCCTTGCGGAAGTTGTGGCCCAGGTCATCATGTCAGGGGCATCTGCAGTACGGTTCCGCAGGGAACGTGAGTCGGGGACCGCCGGTGACACAGAGAGGCACGGAGGACGATGAAGGTGCTGGACCCACGCGGGTTCGGAGCGGTATGCGCGGCAGTGGCGGTCGTGGTCGGCCTTACCATCGCCGGATGCGCGAAACACGTTGACGGCGTTGCCAATCCGAATCCGTCGGAGCTAGCTGCCTACAAGACCGCGGCCGCCTCGTCCTCCGCGGCGGCGACCTCCTCGCGCAAGGCCGCGGCCCAGGCGCAGGCGATCAGCGACAACTGTAATCAATTCCCCACGACTACGGGTGTCGGCGTTTCGAAGTACAACGAATTCGTAGACGCCCACGATGCGAACGCCGCGGACTACAACGCCAAGCGCGATACCGCCGCCAAAACCCTCGAGGACGCCGCGACCAAGGTCGAGAGCGGAGTGAACAACGCCAACGGCGCACTGCCCGCGGACCTGCAGGCGAAGTTCGCCGAATACGTCGCCGCCGCCCGCCAGCTCGCCGCGGAGACTCGCAAGATGACCTACACCGCCCCCGTCGGCGCGCTCAACGATGCGAGCAAGCGGGTCAACGACGCGCGCAACGCGGTCAAGGACGCCTGCCCGAAACGGTGAATTCGTCCCACGAACCGGGATGAGTGGCGAAAATCAGCCTACGACACGAGATTGTCACGCGACATTCCATGGGTATTTCGTCCGATCAGCTTGCGCTCGAGGCGATAACCATGTTCGCTTGCAACTACCTATTGTCTGGAGTTGAGGAGGACACCACCGTGGTCGCCGCGGCGGACGCGCAGAATTACGCTCAGAAGCTTGGCATTACACACGGCATGGTTGTCCAGGAGCTGGGCTGGGATGAGGACACCGACGACGACCTGCGGGCCGATGTCGAAGAGGCCAGCGGTGGGGAAATGGTCGACGAAGACTCCGACGAGGTTGTCGACGCCGTCCTGCTGTGGTGGCGAGAAGGCGACGGCGATCTGGCGGATGAGCTGATGGAGATCATCAGTCCGCTGGCCGACGAAGGCTTCATCTGGGTTCTCACCCCCAAGACCGGACAACCTGGTCATGTCGATCCGAGCGATATCGCCGAAGCGGCACCCACCGCGGGTCTGACGCAAACCTCGGCGATCAGCCTCGGTGCCTGGTCGGGCAGCCGCCTCGTGCAGCCCAAGGCACCCTCGAAGCAGCGCTGACCGCTTTCGCTATGGTTTCGCCGGGCGGTGCACCACCGCCCGGTGTAGCCCGACACGATGGAGGATCAGTGATGCCAGTCAAGGTTGGCCCGCTGGAAGTCGGCACGCTCGCGCCGGATTTCACGCTCAAGGATCAGAACAACCAGGACGTCACGCTCGCGGACTACCGCGGCAAGAAGAACGTGCTGCTCGTGTTCTATCCCCTCGCCTTCACCGGGGTCTGCCAGGGCGAGTTGTGCAAGGTCCGCGACGAGTTGCCCAAGTTCCAGAACGATGATGCGGAAATCCTGGCCATCTCGGTCGGCCCGCCACCCACTCACAAGATCTGGGCCGCCGAGCAGGGCTACATCTTCCCGCTGCTGTCCGACTTCTGGCCGCACGGCGCCGTTGCCCAGTCCTACGGCGTCTTCAACGAGAAATCCGGCTACGCCAACCGCGGCACTTTCGTCGTAGACCGCGCCGGCATCATCCGCTTCTCCGAAATGAACGGCCCCGGAGAGCCCCGTGACCAGGCGGCTTGGGAGAAAGCGCTCGCCGCGCTAGAGTCCTAGACCGGCCCGTCGGTTACCCGCCGACGGATCCCGGGCGTATAGCTCAGTGGTAGAGCTCTGGTTTTACACACCAGCGGTCGGGGGTTCGAACCCCTCTGCGCCCACAGACGTAGCAAGCAGTCAGAGGCGTAGTTGCTCGCGCAGCCCTCCCTACACCCGTGCCATGGAGCAAATGTGGTCAGGCGCCTGCGGCTATCTTCGCCCCTGCTGCAGGCCCGAGTCGATGTAGCCGCTCTGTATCGAAGTCGGTGGGTGACGAACCGGCGCCCCTACTTCTGCGCATCCGATCGGAATAATGGAACTGGCACAGGAATCCTGAGACCCCGACCGGCTCGTGCACGGGCTGAGTTCACCGCGTGCGTGGGCCTGGAATACGGAGACCGGCCCGAGGCCGCCGCCCTCTCTCGGATGTCGCGCCGGCCGCGCGTGCTGCGCATCCCCTGATTCGGATTTTCGAAGCACTTCCAGCGTGCCCGTATTCAGAGCCATGCGAAGTGCAGCACCGTGTAGCAATGGCTGATCGGGTAGCGGGCCATGGCGTTTTGGAAGAATATGAGGATGGGACCAGCGTCGGGATACGCGTTCCTCGACTGGCCGACGCCCATCGCCTTCGCGCATCGCGGCGACGCCACTCAGGCACCTGAGAACACGATGCTCGCGTTCGAGGCCGCGGTGGATTCGGGCTATCGCTATGTGGAGACCGATGTACACGCGACACGAGACGGAAGGCTGGTCGTATTCCACAATCGCGATCTCGACGGTGTCACCGACTCGCACGGAACGATCGAGCGGCTGCCGTGGGCGTATGTCGCCCGTGCGCGGGTCGCGGGAGGCGAGCCGATCCCGCTGTTGGAAGAACTCCTGGGGACCTGGCCGCAGCTGCGGGTGAACATCGATCCCAAAAGCGATGCCGCCGTCGCGCCCCTGATCGACGTGATCCGCCGCTGCGGCGCCATCCATCGAGTCTGTATCGGATCGTTTCGTGAGCGTCGCCAGATTCGGGCGCGAGCGGCGCTGGGCGAACAGCTCTGCACCTCGATGGGGCCGGTTGCAGCGATGCGGTTGAGCGCGTCGTCGCTGCGCTGGCCGGCTGGACGGCTGGTTGCGCCCTGTGCGCAACTGCCCGCGCGGCTTGGTGGACTTGCGTTCGTGAACGCCCGGCTGATCGGCGCCGCCCACCGGCGCGGCATCACGGTGCATGCCTGGACCGTCAACGCCGAGGCGGAGATTCGTGGGCTCCTGGATATCGGCATCGACGGCATCATGACCGATCGGCCGACGGTATTGCGCGAAATACTCGCGCAACGCGGGCAGTGGACCCCGGCGTAGCACCCACCACCTGAGGCCGATCTCCAACGTTTCCGCCCGCTGCCGCGTCGACCGCACAAGAGGGGAGCCGATTCTTGTGCTGACGCGGCCCTCGATAGCATCAATGGCCGTACCGATCGAGGAAACGCCGAGGGGTTTTTGTTGACTACCGACCATCTTGACCGCTGGAACGCTCACGAGGCTTCGGCGGAAGCGATGATTCCGATCATCGGCAGGCTGTATCGCGAGAAGGGGGTGACCATCCTCCTGCACAGTCGGTCGCTGGTGAATAAATCGGTGATCAGCATTCTGCGGACACATCGGTTCGCGCGGCAGATCGAGGGTGAGGAGCTGTCGGTCGAGCAGACGCTGCCGTTCCTCGAAGTGCTCAGCGCGCTGGATCTGGGGGCATGCAAGATCGACCTCGGCCGGTTGGTGATGGCCTATCGCACCGACGATCGCGGGCTGTCGATCCCCGAGTTCACCGCCGCGGTCCTGGCCGATGTCACCGACGGCAACAAGGCCGAGCCGCAAGGGCCGCGCGACGTGGTGCTGTACGGCTTCGGGCGGATCGGCCGGCTGGTCGCTCGGCTGCTCATCGAGAAGGTCGGTTCCGGCAACGGGCTGACCCTGCGGGCCGTGGTGGTGCGCAAGGGCGGTGAGGGTGATCTGGCCAAGCGGGCGTCGCTGCTGCGGCGGGATTCGGTGCACGGACAGTTCAATGGAACGATCAAGGTCGACGCCGAGAACGACACGATTATCGCGAACGGCAACGTCATCAAGTTCATCTACAGCGATGATCCGACGACGATCGACTACACCGAGTTCGGGATCAACGAGGCGATCCTGATCGACAACACCGGTAAGTGGCGTGACCGTAACGGCCTGTCGCAGCATTTGCGTCCTGGCATCGCGAAGGTTGTGCTCACCGCGCCCGGCAAGGGTGACGTACCGAATATCGTGCACGGCGTCAACCACCGCGACCTGGATCTGTCCGAGCAGATCTACTCGTGCGCTTCATGTACGACCAATGCGATCGTGCCGCCGCTCAAGGCGATGGATGACGAGTTCGGCATTGTGCGCGGTCATGTCGAGACGGTGCATTCGTTCACCAACGACCAGAATTTGCTGGACAACTTCCACAAGGCCGACCGTCGTGGTCGATCCGCACCGTTCAATCTCGTGCTCACCGAAACCGGCGCCGCATCCGCGGTCGCGAAGGCGATGCCGGACTTCAAGGCCAAAATCACCGGTAACTCGATTCGCGTTCCTACCCCGGACGTCTCGGTCGCGATCCTGAACCTGCAGCTCGAGCGGGAGGTCACCACGAGCGAAGTGCTCGAGTACCTGCGCCGCGTATCGCTGTCCGGACCGCTGAGCCGCAACCTCGACTACACCGCGGCCACTGATGTGGTCTCGAGCGATTTCATCGGATCCCGCGCGGCGTCCATCGTCGACGCCAATGCCACCATCGTCGACGGCGACACCGCGATCCTGTACCTCTGGTACGACAACGAATTCGGCTATTCGTGCCAGGTGGTGCGGACGGTGCAGTACATCTCGGGCATCGAGTACCCGACCTATCCGCAACTGGGCGCACCGGACCGCGCGGACGTTCCCGTGGCCGCCGCCCGGTAATCCGCACGGCCACACGCTCGGCGTCAACCCGATGCGGCCGCGGCGTCGGGTTGCGCGGCGGAGATTTGCCGACCTCGCGCCTACGAAGCCGAGCGTCTGCGCACCCGACTGACGGTGAAGACACCGACGGTTTTCCGGAAGGTGGGCAACCTCTCCGGCGGAAACCAGCAAAAGGTCGTACTCGACCAATAGATCTTCACCGAACCGATTTGCTGATCCTCGACGAGCCGACCCGCGGGATCGACGTCGGCGCCGAACAAAGATTGAATCCGACGTCAACTTCAACTACCCTCTGAGCCATCCGGCGGCTCGCGCCCCGGCGCGGGACCCGGCCAGCGCGCATGAGCATGGAGGTTTCTGGTCGTGAAGAGCCGAGAGGTACATCTGGTGGCCCGGACCACCGGGATCGACAACACGGTCGATGCCTTCCTCGGCCTGCTGCGCGGTGCCAATACCGGCAAGATGCTGATCCGGCTGAATGCCGAGGAGAACTGATGCGCGTGGCGAACACGGTCGCGATTGTCACCGGCGCCGCGGGCGGCATCGGTGCGGCCATCGCGCAACGCATGCTCGAACACGGAGCCCGGGTCCTGATCACCGATCGCGACGCGGACCGGCTCGCGGCAACCGCACGTCAACTGGCCGAGGCATTTCCCGGCGCAGTCTCCGGACAGGCCGCGGACGCCGCATCCGAATCCGATCTCCGCAAGCTCATCGACCGATCCGGACAGCAGCACACTGCTACGAACCCCGAGCTGATACACCTATCTTGCGGCGCAGTCGCTTTCGACAGCTCGCACCGACGATCGGAGTCTCGATGGACCTGTTCACCACGTCCGAACGCACCCAGAAATACCAACACGATCTGCGCGCCTTCATGGACGAATGCGTGTACCCGGCCGAGTCGGAGTACGAGAAGCAGATGACGGCCGCCGGCGATCCGCACCACCATCCGCAGATCGTCGAGGACCTCAAGGCCGAGGCTCGCGGCCGCGGCCTGTGGAACCTTTTCCATCCGCATCCCGAATGGGGTCCGGGCCTGACCAATCTGGAATACGCCCCGCTGGCCGAGATCATGGGCCGCAGTGCGCAGCTGGCACCGGAGGCCTGCAATTGTTCGGCACCCGACACCGGCAATATGGAGGTGCTCACCCTCTTCGGCACCCGGCAGCACAAGCAGCGCTGGCTGGAACCGCTGCTGAACGGCACCATCCGTTCCGCATTCGCCATGACCGAGCCCGCCGTCGCCAGCTCCGACGCCACCAATATCCAGCTGCACATGGTGCGCGACGGCGACCATTATGTGCTCAATGGCCGGAAGTGGTTCGCCTCCAACGCATTACACAAGAACTGCAAGGTGCTCATCGTCATGGGCAAAACCGATCCGGACGCGCCGACGCACCGCCAGCAGTCGATGATGGTCGTCCCCATCGACGCACCCGGTGTCACGGTCATGCGCAATCTGCCGATCTTCGGCTACGCCGACCGCGAGGGCCACGCCGAGATCGATTTCACCGACGTGCGGGTTCCCATCACCGATGTATTGAAGGGCGAGGGTGAGGGTTTCGCCATCAGCCAGGCCCGGCTCGGCCCGGGCCGCATTCACCACTGCATGCGTGCCATCGGTATGGCCGAACGCGCGCTGGAGCTGATGTGCGCCCGCGCCGAATCGCGAACCACCTTCGGGCAGAAGCTGAGTGAGCGCGCCAATATCCAGGACTGGATCGCCGAGGCCCGCATCGATATCGAGCAGGCGCGACTGCTCACGCTCAAGGCCGCCTGGATGATGGATACCGTCGGCAATAAGGCGGCCCGGACCGAGATCGCCGCGATCAAGATCGCCGCACCGGAGATGGCGCTGCGGATCGTGGACCGGGCGATCCAGGTGCACGGCGGTGCCGGCGTCACCGACGACTTCCCACTCGCCAGCATGTACGCGCACCTGCGGACATTGCGTCTGGTCGATGGACCGGACGAAGTACACAAACGGGCCATCGCACGCGCCGAACTCGGTAAGTTCCGGGCCACCGTCGGCGGCGGCGCATAGGTGCATACCGTCACATTCGCACCTCAGACCGTCGGCGCACCGGCGACATAGAGCACTTGTCCGGTGATATACGACGCGCCCTCGCTGACGAAGAACGACACCGTATGCGCGATATCCTCGGGCTTGCCGACGCGTCCCACCGGAATCTGCGCGACCAGGGTCTTGCTGAAGTCCTCGAACGAAACACCCATGCGCTCGGCGGTGGCGGCGGTCATCTCGGTTTCGATGAATCCCGGCGCGATGGCATTCACGGTCACGCCGAACTTGCCGAGTTCGATCGCGAGCGTCTTGGTGAAGCCCTGCAATCCGGCCTTGGCCGCGGCGTAATTGGCCTGACCACGATTGCCGAGCGCCGAAGTGCTGGACAGATTGATGATGCGCCCCCATTTCGCCTCGGTCATGTACTGCTGGGCCGCGCGGCTCATCAGGAAGGATCCGCGCAGGTGCACGCCCATGACCGCGTCCCAGTCGTCGACGGACATCTTGTAAAGCAAGTTGTCGCGGATGATGCCGGCATTGTTCACCAGGACGGTCGGTGCGCCCAGTTCGGTGGCGACCCGCTCGACGGCCGCGGCGACGGCCTTTTCGTCGGCGACATTCGCGCCCACGGCGAGTGCCCGGCCACCCGCCGATTCGATCGCAGCGACAACGGTTTCGCAGCCAGCCTCGTCGAGATCTAGGACGGCGACCGCGAATCCGTCCGCGGCCAGCCGCTTGGCGGTGGCCGCGCCGATGCCGCGCGCGGCACCGGTCACGATGGCGCTACGGGTTGTCCGACTGCTCATTACGGTTCTCCTTGTCGAATTCGATTGGCACCGTTCATGGTTCGAAGATCAACCGGCCGGCGCTCGCTCAGTCGGCTGCTTTCAGCTGAAGAGCGTTGAACCACAACTGATTCAGCGTTTTCACCAGTTTCTCGAAGGAGACGTCGCGACCCTCGACGAAGACGAAGTACGCCATCCGGCTCACCATGCTCGACAAGGCCAGGGACGTGGCCTCGGGATCCAACTCGGCGTCGGCCAGACCCCGATCCTGCAGATTCCGGATCATCTCGGCATTGCGCTCGACGAATGCCACGGCGCGCTCCAAGCGCAGCACCCGAAACTTCTCATCGATCTTCGACACTTGCTCCAGCACAGCCATCAGCCGCGCATTGCGCCGATACGTGAGCAGATACTCGCGATTGGCGGCAGCGATCAGCTCGCGCGGGTCGTCGATGCCGACCCGCGCGCGGACGTGCGGGTGCAGCATTTCCTCGCGCACCTGCTCGACGACCGCGGTGAAGATCTCTTCCTTACTGTCGAAATAGGTGTAGAAAGATCCGGAAGCGACCCCGGCGGCCTTGGAAATGTCACTGATCCTGGCATCGAGGAAACCGTCGCGTTCGAACACCTCGCGCGCCGCGGCCACCAGCGCGGACCTGGTGCGCATGCCACGCTTACTCCGCGGGGGCACCCGACCGGGCGGGTCCTCGGTGGCTTCCTGGGCGTTCACTGCCTCACTCGCTATCGTCCGGCTCGCTGACGTGGTGGATCGTAACAGCGCACGCGGCTCCCGGGACCCCGCAGTCAACGCGGATCGGCACAAGATCCACGGATCGTCGTCGCCTGGCACGACGCGCAGCAGGCCGCACCGGCGGCGGCCGCCGAACGAAATCTGCCCTTGCTCGTACTCGCGCCGGGCGCACCTGGCGATCCCGCCGGGCGGCGTCGTGGGCCTCGGCACTGTCCACCGCGATATCGTTCGCACGCGACTTCCACACTGCGCAGACCATCCAGATGGAGCTGGCTCGTCCGGCGCCTGCGCGCCGCCCTCGGCTCGGAGCTATCCGGAATTCCCAGGGCGGCAATCGAATTCAGGCCGATACCGCAGCCCGGATATTCGGCAGACCGAGGTTGTCGCGCAGCGTGGTCCCGCTGTACTCGGTGCGCAATACACCGCGGTCCTGCAGTAATGGCACCACCTTGTCGACGAATTCATCGATACCCCACGGCACCAGGTGCGAACCGAGGATGAAGCCGTCGGAGCCATCATTGTGGACGAAGGTGTCGATCTGTTCGGCGACCTGGGCGGGAGTGCCGACCAAGGGCCCGCGTTCGAACTGATCGATCACCACCTCGCGCAGGCTGAGCTTCTTCGCCTCGGCCACCTGGCGCAGGCGCTCGACCGTGGCGAAACGGTCCTGATGGAGGAAGGCGCGCCCCTGGATGATCGGTGGCGCATCGGGATCCGGATCGATATCGGGTACCGGGCCTTCTGGGTCGTAGCCCGATAGATCGCGGTTCCAGATCTGTTCCAGCAGAATCAACGCGGTCTGTCCGGTGACCTGCTCGTCGCGCACGGCGTGGAACTTCTCGATCGCCTCGGCCTCGGTATCGCCGAGTACGAAACTCGCCGACGGCAGGATCTTGATGTCATCGGCCGCACGTCCCGCCGCGACCGCGCGCGCCTTGATATCGCGGTAGAAGTCCGCCGCCTCCGGCAGCTTGCCGTATGGGGAGAAGATGGCATCGGCATTGGCAGCGGCGAAGGCACGGCCCTGCGGTGAGACACCGGCCTGCAGGATCACCGGCCGCCCCTGCGGGCTGCGCGGTACGGTGAACCGCCCGGAGATGTCGAATTCGTTGCCGTGGAAGGCGAATGCCCCGGCATCCGGGCGGGCCAGGAACCGGCCGGATTCCTTATCGGCGACGATATCGGCGGCGTCCCACGAATCCCACAGGGCGCGAACGGCATTCAGCGTCTCCTCGGCCCGCACATAGCGATCGGCCGGATCGAGGAAGCCGCCGCGGCGGAAGTTCTGGCCGGTGAAGGCGTCGAAGGAGGTCACCACATTCCAGGCGGCACGACCGCCGGACAGGTGGTCCAGGCTCGCGAACTGGCGGGCCAGCTCATAGGGCTCGTTGAAGGTGGCGTTGATCGTGCCGGCCAGCCCGAGATGTTCGGTGACCGCGGCGATCGAGGCGAGCACGGTGAAGGTATCGGGGCGGCCGATGATGTCCTGATCGAAGATCTTGCCCGCCCGTTCGCGCAGGATGAGACCTTCGGCGAGGAAGAAGAAGTCGAATTTGCCACGTTCGGCGGTGCGCGCGGTGTGTTCGAAACTGCTGAAATCGATCTGGCTGCCCGCCTCGGGATGCCACCAGGCGGTGTGGTGGTTGACGCCGCCGAGGTAGGCGCCCAGGATGACCTGCTTACGTGGAGTACTCATGCTGACCTCGCAGTCGCGTAGCGGTTGGGAACGTCGGTGGGCAAGCCGAGCAGTGCGCGCAGCGAACCATCCGGATAGCCGGTGCGGAACACACCGCGGCGTTGCAGGACGGGAACGAGGCGGTCGGCGATGGCGCGCAGATCGTCGAGCGCGACACCCGGCCGCAACCGGAAGCCGTCGATCCCCCGCTCGCTCCATTCGGTGAGCAGTTCGGCGAGTTCGTCGACGCTACCCGCGAAAATTCCTGCATCCGAAATGAATTCGGCACCGGCGAGCTCGTTCAACCGCGCTAGCCGCTGCGGACCGGTCGCTTCGTCGGTATCGAGGAACACCACGATATCGGCATAGACCCGCAGCGGTTCGCCGGCGCGATCGACGCGCGCCGCGGCAGCCGCGATCTGCTCCACAATCGCGCCGGGCCCCGCCTCACGACTCGGCGTCACAAAGGCCAGATCCACTGAGCGAACCGCGAATTCGTAGATCAGCGGACCGTGTGCCAGCGCCGCGACTACCGGCTGGCCCTGGGGCGGACGCGGTGTGATGGACGGCCCGCGGACGTCGAAGAAGCGGCCCTCGAAATCGATGTAGTGCAGTTTGTCGCGATCGATGAAGCGGCGGGTGGCCACATCGCGGATTTCCGCATCGTCCTCCCAGCTGTCCCACAGCCGTCGTGCCACCTCGACCGCATCGGCCGCCTCCTCGAACAGATCGTGCAGTTGACTCGGAAACGCGCCCGACGCAACAGCTTCCGCGATCTCGGCGGCGGTAAGTTTGCGCACTTCGCGTCGGCCGAAGTGCGCGGCCTCCTCGGCGCTGCCGGAAATCCGCACCTGCCAGCCCGCCCGGCCGCGTGAAGTGTAGTCGAGGGTGGCGATCGCTGTGGAGACGTGGAACGGTTCGGTATGGGTGACCGTCACGGTCGGAATGAGTCCGATGTGCCGAGTGACCGGCGCGACCCGCGCGGCGATCAGATTGGCATCGATCCTGGCCCGAACCTGGTCCACGGCGTCATCGGACGGCTCGTGCGGCGTACCCGGAATCCGCAGGGTGTCCTCGATGCTCACGAAATCGAGCAGTCCGCGCTCGGCGGTGGCGACCAGATCCGTCCAGTAGCTGGGACTGAACAGTTCGTCGGGTCGGGAGTTCGGCTCCCGCCATGCTGCCGGATGCCAGCCCGCTCCATCGAGCGCGACGCCGACATGTAGTTGTTTCGGTGCCATCGTCTCCCGTTCCTGTGCATGAGCGAATGTCATGTCCTCCCAACGCGCGCGACCACGGCGAGCCGCACTCGAGCGTTGGTCGTCGGTGCCGCCGACCGGTGGCCGCGCTGCCGCTCATGACTCCGCGCAGTCCGCATTTCGCCTGGCCACGCGATAATCGTGGTGGCGGACAGGTGGCGTGATCGCGCCCGCTCCGGGTGGCGTCAACGGTTGAGATCAGCTCGAGCGCTGGGAAATACGTTGCGAGCGGGTGGAATCCATCGGATAGAAATTCGGCTGAGCACAACCGGTGCCGATACTCGTGCGCCACGCTAACGTTCTCCGTCGGACCTGTTGCGGAGGAGTGCGCGATGACCACCGAGTCGACCATCGACATCAATACCCGACTGCACCCGCTCGACGATCCGGTGCGGGCATCGCTGCGCGGCGTGCACCGCCGCTTCGCCAAGTGGGTGGGCCGTATCGGCCGCTACGACCCGGATGTCGCCAGGTTCATCGGCCATCCCCCGGTATTGGACAAGCAGGACTGGGCCGATCTCGCCACCCTGCTCGGACCGGGCGGTAGCACCGCACTACGCGGCGAGGGCCACGTACCGCCGGATGGGTGGACTGTGTTGAACGAATTCGGTTCGGTGCAAATGGACGGCACCGCACTACGCGTTGCCCACGATCCGGAACTGGAGGTACTCACCGCCGTGAATGTGCCGGAGATTCTCGAACTGATCGCCCGCACCGAACCCGGTCCGTATGCGCCTCGAACCATTGAAATGGGCACCTATCTGGGGATTCGGGTGGACGGCAAGCTGGTGGCGATGGCGGGCGAGCGCCTGCACCCGCCGGGCTGGACCGAGATCAGCGCGGTATGCACCGACGCGGAATTCCGCGGCCGTGGCTTCGCCTCCCGGCTTACCCGCGCGGTCGGCGCGCGGATCCGGGCTCGCGGCGAGACACCGTTCCTGCACGCCGTCGCCCACAACGCGACAGCGATCAGTTTGTACGAGACGCTGGGATTCACGCTGCGCAAGCGTTCGCTGTTGACGGTCGTGCAGGCGCCATCGTCCACCGGCTCCGCGTCGACGCCGAACTGACCACCTACAGCGCGCGGCGATGTTCGGCGTCGACCACGCATTCAGCGCGCGGGTAGCGCAGGCAGTGCCAGATTCTCGCGGACATCGTCGAACGCATCCGCGCGCCCACCCCGAGACGGAACATCACTCGTAGTGTGCGGCCGAGTCGGGTCCTACGCGTTCTGGGCGGATCAGAACCGGCTGTCGATCAATTTCGTTTCCGCGATGGCGAATACGGTGTCGCTGATCTTGCCCAGCGCAGCCAGCAGCACAATCGCCAGCAGCATGATGTCGGCGCGGCCGCTGTTCTGGCTGTCGATCAGCAGGAATCCGAGTCCTTTCGACGAGGCGATCAGTTCGGCCGCGACCAGGAACAGCCAGCCATTCGCCAGACCGAGTCGCAGGCCGTTGACGACCGCGGGTGCCACCGCGGGCAACTGGATCGTGCGCAACAGCGCGGCCGGGCGCAGTCCATAGGCCCGGCCGAGTTCGGTCAGGTGCGGATCGACCTGTGCCAGTGCCGATGCCGTTGTCGTATAGATCGGGAAGAACGCACCGATGGCCACCAGCACGATCTTGGGTTCCTCACCGATACCGAGCCACAACAACAGCAGCGGCACCCACGCCAGCGAGGGCACCGTACGGAACAATCCGACGGTCGGCGCCAGTAGGACGCGGGCTATATCGAACAGCCCGACCACCGCACCGAGCACCAGTGCGATGAGCGCGCCACTGGCGAATCCGAGCAGCACGCGCTGGATGCTGATCGCCAGATGACTCCATAATTCATCCCGCCGCAACAACTCCCGCAGTGCGGCAAGCACTTGCGCGGGCGGCGCGAGCTGGCTCGACGAATACAGCCCGGCCGACGTCACCCCTTGCCACAGCAGGAGCAGTAGCACCGGCACGACCAGACCGAGTGCCACCCGGTCCCAACAGATCCGGCGCGTAGCACGCGGCGGGGCGGTCGCGGTCACCGAATGGCCTGCTGCTGTGCGAATTTCGGCTCGAAGAGGGCGGCGAGTGCGGCATCGGCGGCCTCCTTCGAGCGCACGTCACCGTCGGCCACGATGATCGGCACGATCGGGGTGAGCACCGCCCGCTGGGACTCGCCCGGCACCGGGTCGACCTTCAGCACGGTCCGCTCGAGGGTTTCCTCGGCGACATCCAGGGAGGTCTTCGATTCGGTCGCCAGCAGCTGCGCGAGTTCATTCGGATGCGCCAGCGCCCAAACCCTGGCTTGCTCATAGGCATTGACGACGGCCTGCACCCGATCCGGATGCTGTGCAATGAAATCGGCTCGGGCATTGAGCACGCCATAGGTCTGAAAGTTGGCGTTGCGGTATAGCAATCGCGAACCCTGCTCTTGACGGGTCTGCGCCATATAGGGATCCAACCCTGCCCAGGCGTCGACATCGCCGCGTTCCAGCGCGGTCTTGCCATCGGCGTGCTGTAGGTTGGTCACTTCCACATCCTTGGCGGTGAGCCCCGCCGTCTGCAGTGCTTGCAGCAGTGTGAAATAGGCGTCGGTGCCCTTCGTCGCCGCGATCTTCTTCCCCTTCAGCTCGGCCACCGAGGTGATGGGTGAATTCTTCGCGACGACCAGCGCGGTCCATTCCGGCTTGCTGTAGACCGAAATGGTTTGCAGCGGTGTGCCATTGGCCTTCGCCAGCAGCGCCGCCGAACCCGCGGTCGAATTCACGTCGATCGCATCGGCGCGCAGGCTTTCATTGGCCTTATTACTGCCCGCCGAGAATACCCAGCTCACCTTGGCACCGGACTTCTCCAGCAGGTGCTGATCCCGGATGACCAGGCTCAGCGGGTTGTAGTAGGCGTAGTCCAGCCGCACCTCGTCCGCACCCGGCCCGGCCGCACCGGACTTTTCACCCTCCGCGCAGCCCGAGAGCAGCGCTACCACAGTCGCCGCGACGGCTGCCAGGACGATGGTAGGTCTCATCAGAGTGTCTCCTTGACGGTGGCGCGGCGCGCAACGCCGAGTCGATCGAGTAGGTCCAGCCGCAGGGCGGCCAATCGGGGGTCGGTATCGTCGCGGGGCCGGTCGGCGGCGATCTCGAGCGTCGCGCCGATCGTGAAACCCGTTGCACCACTGGCGGTCTCGAGTACCACAACGCGGTCGGCGAGACGCAGCGCCTCGTCCACATCATGGGTGACGAGTACGACCGTGATGCCCGCCGCGCGCTGTACCTCGTCGAGCAGGTCCTGCATCCGCAGCCTGGTCAGCGCATCCAGCGCCGCGAACGGCTCGTCGAGCAGCAGCACACCCGGGTGGCGAACCAGCGCGCGGGCCAATGCCGCTCGCTGCGCCATACCCCCGGATACCTGGCGCGGCCGATGTCCTTCGAATCCGGCTAGGCCGACGATCTCGAGCCCGCGCCGCACCTCGGCCTCGCCCTCGGCCCGCGACACGGTCGGCGGCAGACCCAGTGCGACATTGCCCGCCAGATCGCGCCACGGCAGTAGCCGCGGCTCCTGGAAAACCACCGCGCAGCGCGGGTCGATACCGCGCATCGGCCGACCGTCGAGCACCACCTCGCCCGCGGTCGGCTCGTCCAACCCGGCAATGACCCGCAGCAGCGTCGACTTCCCGCTGCCGGACGGACCGACCAGCGCGATCACCTCACCCGGCGCGATCTCCAGTTCGATATCGCGCAGGACGGTATGGGCGCCGAAACTACGGCCGAGGCCGCGCAACGCGACCCCGGCCGCACGACTGGCAGTGGGCAACACGGATACGCCGCCTACTGCGCGGCCGCGAATCCGGCGCGGAGATCGGCGAGGATATCGTCGATGCCCTCGATGCCGACGGCGAGGCGAACCAGGCCCGGGGTGACACCCGCCGCCAACTGCTCCTGCGGGGACAGCTGGGAGTGGGTGGTCGAGGCCGGATGGATCACCAGCGAACGCACATCGCCGATATTGGCGACGTGGCTGTGCAGCGTGAGCGCCTCGACGAAGCGCTTACCCGCATCGACCCCACCGGCCAATTCGAAGCCGATCACCGCGCCGACACCCTTGGGCGCGAGGGTGCGGCCGCGCTCGTACCACGGGGAGGACGGCAGCCCGGCGTAGGACACCGTGGTCACCTCCGGACGCACCGCGAGGAAGTCCGCCACCGCCTTCGCGTTCTGCACATGCCGTTCGATCCGCAGGCTCAGCGTCTCCAGGCCCTGGCTGATCAGGAAGGCGTTGAACGGTGAGACGGCCGAGCCGAGATCGCGCAGCAGTTGCACCCTGGCCTTGAGGGCATAGGCGGGAGCGCCGAGGTCGGCGTACACCACACCGTGGTAACTAGGATCCGGCGTGGTGAAGCCCGGGAAGCGGCCGCCGGTCCAATCGAAGGTGCCGCCGTCGACGATCACGCCGGCGATGGCCGCACCGTGACCGCCCAAATACTTTGTCGCCGAATGCACCACGATGTCGGCGCCGTGGGCGAGCGGCTGGATCAGGTACGGCGTCGCGACGGTGTTGTCGAGGATCAGCGGAACGCCTGCGGCATGGGCGATTTCGGCGATGCCGGGAATATCGAAGATGTGATTCTGCGGGTTGGAGACGGTTTCGCCGTACAGCGCCTTGGTATTCGGCCGGATCGCCGCGCGCCACTGGTCCAGATCATCCGGATCGTCGACGAAGCTGACCTCGATGCCCAATTTCGGCAGCGAGTAGCGGAACAGGTTGTAGGTGCCGCCGTACAGCCGCGGGCTGGACACGATGTGATCGCCCGCACCGGCGATATTGAGGATCGCGAAGGTCTCCGCGGCCTGTCCGGATGCCAGCAGCAGCGCAGCGACACCGCCTTCCAATGCCGCGATGCGCTGTTCCACGGCATCTTGAGTCGGGTTCATGATGCGGGTGTAGATATTGCCCGGCTCGGCGAGACCGAACAGCGCCGCCGCATGCGCGGTATCCCGGAACGTGTAGGAGGTGGTCTGGTAGATCGGCAGCGCACGGGCATTGGTGGTGCCGTCCGGCGCCTGTCCGACATGGATCTGCTTGGTTTCGAAGCTCCAGTCGGCGCTCGGGTCGGCCTGGTTCTGGTCGCTGGTGGTCACAGCGACAGACACTAAGTAGCGCCGTGCATGCCGTCGAGAATTACACTCAGCCGGAACCGAACCCGGGCCGCGATCACCGCCGCGGATCATGGTCGCAATCGACTGGGATCCGTTATCGGATACGGCTCCCGTACCCGAATCGACGGAAGCGGACAAGGTGACAGATGCAGTGGGCAACCGCATCGACCGGCGGCGCGAGCGCGGGCACCGATGAACTCGAAAGCCGTTATGACATCGTGATTCCTGATCTATGCGAACCCGCCTGAGCCCGCGCCCGGATAGCATGGATACCACGCGGGATTCCCCCTGCGTCCGGGTAGCCACCGTTTAGCGGACGGTCCAGTGGCAACCCGCACAATGACGCTGCTCGGCGAGTACGAGGCAACAGCGTGGACCTCGGATCTCCGGGCGGCTTCACGTCAGCAAGCCCGTCGACGGGAGGAAAACGATGCCCAAAACCACCAGCAACCAAAGCAAAGCGCAGCGGACGCCGGTACGCGCGGAACTGCACAGTGCCGCGTTCTCCGACCACGCGACCATCCCGGACCGCTACTCCTATGACGGCGGCAATGTGGCCCCTCCGCTGGAGTGGAGTGGTATCCCCGACGACGCCGCAGAGCTCGTCCTGCTGTGCGAGGACGAGGACGCACCGGGCCGACCGTTTACCCACTGGCTGCTGACCGGCATCGCTCCGACCGCGACCAGCATCCGGGCCGAGGCGCCACCGCCCAGGGCCGTCGCGGGTCCCAACGACTTCGGTGAAATAGGCTGGAGCGGTCCGCGCCCGCCGGTCGGCGACGGGCCGCACCGGTACTTCTTCCGTCTCTACGCCCTGGACCAATCGCCCGGATTCACCGAGGACACCACGGCCGACGTGGTCCGCTCCGCCATTACGAATCACGTCATCGCGAGCGGCACCCTGGTCGGCTTGTTCGCCGCCTGATTGTTCAACCGGATTCGCGCGCGGACCCGCCGCCACAGCTGAACCGGTTTGCTTCGATGCTGCCCGGTGCGCGAGATGCCCATGGCGGACAACGGTCTCCTCGATTCGGGTCGCGGCCGCGCTGGCGAATCCGAGTTCGGTGAAGACGCGCACCGTGCGGCGGTGGCGCGGCGGTGTCGGCCGCGTTCGCGCCGTATTGCTCCTGTAGTCACAGATCGTTTTCGAATAGTTCGATGCCGTCGAAGCCCGCGACAACCGTCGTGCCGAGATGCCGCGAGGGTTCTCGACGGGCATACGGTGGCGATGGATCGTCGAGCGGTCCCCGATATCGCCTCGATGCGGACACGGCGGTTCCTAACTCGAGTCGCCACTTGAGTCGCGGTCGAATCCCCCTTACTATGTTCGCATATCAACCATTTGTACGGATTTCGCACGCTTTCCGTATCAACCAACTCGCCCGCGAAATGCGGCTCGGCGGCAGCCGGTGGGGACTGGCCGCGTTATGTATCGACCTCGGCCGGGGCCTGGCCGTTGTTCTGGAGGCGACATCATGAAAACCCCTGCGCCACAAGGCTATCGGAGAGATCCGGCGGATACCCATCCGCCGCTGGACTACCTGGGCTACAAGTCCACCGGCCTGCGTCATCCCACACAGCCGCTGGTGCTCCTACCGCAGCGGCTGACCGAACTCACCGGTCCGGTGCTCGG
This sequence comes from Nocardia citri, assembly GCF_054065835.1. Taxonomy (NCBI): domain Bacteria; kingdom Bacillati; phylum Actinomycetota; class Actinomycetes; order Mycobacteriales; family Nocardiaceae; genus Nocardia; species Nocardia citri. The sequence continues at coordinate 137,348 of NZ_JBSUQM010000008.1, read as the reverse complement.
CGCCGACCGGCTCGCCGATACCGATAACGACCTGACCGCGCAGCACCGCGAAGAACCTCTCGGACAGCGCATCATCGTGCACGGCCGACTGCTCGACGGTGATGGCGAGCCGATTCCGAACTCGCTGATCGAGATCTGGCAGGCCAATGCCGGTGGCCGGTACCGCCATGACCGGGACCGGTGGGACAGCCCGCTGGATCCGAACTTCGACGGTGTCGGGCGCACCCTCACCGACAGCGCGGGCCGCTACGAGTTCACCACGATCAAACCCGGCGCCTATCCGTGGCGCAATCACCACAATGCCTGGCGGCCCGCGCACATCCACTTCTCGCTGTTCGGGCGCGCCTTCACCCAGCGGCTGGTCACCCAGATGTATTTTCCGGACGATCCGTTATTCGGCCAGGACCCCATTTTCAACTCAGTGCCCGAGGCCGCTCGCCCACTGCTGATCAGCCGCTTCGATCTCGAGCGCAGCGAACCCGAGCGGGCGCTGGCCTTCGAATTCGACATCGTATTGCGTGGCCGCGATGCCACGCCTTTCGAGGACGACGAGGACGATGAGTAATCTGCCCACCACGCCTTCGCAGACGGTTGGCCCCTATCTGCACATCGGACTCACCTGGGACGACGGCGCGTACGCCGTACCGATCGGCACGCCGGGGGCGGCGTGGATTCGCGGCCGGGTGTTCGACGGCGGCGGCGCGCCGATCGATGACGCCATGGTCGAGATCTGGCAGGCCGATGCGGATGGGCATTTCGCACATCCGGATGACGGTCGCGGTGTCCGCGAACATTTCCGCGGCTTCGCGCGCAGCGATACCCGAGCGGGCGAATTCGCGGTCTACACCGTCGTTCCCGGCGCGCTGGGCGATGGGCAGTCCCCGCATATCGACGTCTCGGTATTCGCGCGTGGTCTGCTGCATCGAGTGGTCACCCGCATCTACTTCCCCGAGCACGCCGATCAGCACGCGACCGACCCGGTCCTGGCCACGGTACCGCCGCAGCGGCGGGCCACCTTGATCGCCGCGAACGGCCCCGATGGCTATGTTTTCGATGTGCACCTCCAGGGTGCGCACGAGACAGTGTTCTTCGATGCCTGACGGATTGTTCGACAGTGTGCTCGCCGCCGGTCCGGTTGCGGCGCAGGTCGGCGACCTGGCCTGGGTGCAGGCCATGCTCGACTTCGAAGGCGCGCTGGCGGCGGCTTCGGCCGCGGCCGGAGTCATACCGCCCGAGGCCGCTTTTGCGATCCAAAAGTGTTGTGACGCAGCTGATTACGATATCGCCGAGCTCGGCGCGCAGGCGGTCGGCATCGGGAATCCGGCCGGGCCGCTGGTGCGGGTGCTCACGACTCGTGTCGCGAGCGCCGCGGCCGGATATGTGCACCTCGGCGCGACCAGCCAGGACGTGAGCGACACCGCCGCCATGCTGGTGACGTACCGGGCGCTCACCGTCCTCGATGGCGACTTGCGCACGTGCGCGGCACGACTGGCGCACCTCGCCGAAATCCACGCCGATACCGTGCTGGCGGGGCGCAGCCTGCTCCAACAGGGGCCCCCGGTCACCTTCGGCCTCACCACGGCGGGCTGGCTCGCTGGTCTGATCGCGGCCCGGGATCGGCTCGACGACATTCGGCAGTACCGTCTGGCGGTGCAGTTCGGCGGGGCGGTCGGCACGCTGGCGTCCCTGGGCGACAACGGGATCGCCGTCCTCGGCGGACTCGCACGCCACCTCGGCCTGACCGAGCCGGCCCTTCCGTGGCATACCGAACGCGGCCGTATCGCCGAGATCGCCGGGGCGCTCGGCCAGACCTGCGCGGCGGTGGCCAAGATCGCCCGCGATATCACACTGCTGGCGCAGACCGAGGTCGCCGAGGTCTACGAGGAGGGCCCGGCAGGCACGGGCGGCTCCTCGACCATGCCGCACAAACGCAATCCGGTAGCCGCCGTCCTGGCCACCGGATCCGCCGGGCAGGCGCCGGGCTTGGTCGCCGCACTGCTCAGCGTCGCCGCGCACGAACATCAGCGCGCGGCCGGCTCATGGCATGCGGAATGGCGGCCGTACCTCGAATTGCTGCGCACCACCGGTTCCGCGGTGCATTGGCTGCGCGTCAGCCTGGAACGACTTCGCGTCGACCCACCGCGCATGCGTGCCAACCTCGACCTCACCGGCGGCCTTGCGCTCGCGGAAAACGTAGTGACCGAACTGGTTTCGGCATCCAACGGCGAGGTGGGCAGGCATACGGCGGGTGATGCCCTCGCGCGGTGCTGCCAGGCCGCACTCGCCGGTGCGGGCCCACTCGCCGATCTGCTCGCCACCGATCCACTGGTCGGTGCATATCTGGACCGCGAGCGGCTCGACAGACTGCTCGACCCGACGCGCTATCTGGGGTCGGCACGCGAGTTCATCGAACGGGCACTCGAGGCTTGGCAGGACAGATCATGAGCGCCGTCCAGGTGAACTGCCTTATGACCGCTCCGGACCACGGCGAACCGGTCGTGCTGAGCGGATCGCCGGGCAGCGACCTACGGATGTGGGATCCGCGGCTCACCGCTTCGACCACCGCCGGGTACCGAGTGCTGCAGTACCACCATCGCGGTCACAGCGCATCTCCGGTACCCGTGGCATTGAATTGAAGGATGACTCATGAACGAACGAGCAGATAGCGGCATGGCGGTCCGGCGCGAAGTGCTCGGCGACGATCACGTCGACCGCGCCGTCGCCAGGACCACCGAATTCACCAAGCCGTTCCAGGAGTACATCACGGAGTCGGTGTGGGGCTCGATCTGGACCCGTGAGGGCCTGGACCGGCGCACTCGCAGCTGCGTTACCCTTGCGGTGCTCACCGCCCTGGGGCGGCACGAGGAGATCGCGATGCATGTGCGCGCCGCGATCACCAACGGTCTCACTGCCGCCGAGATCGCCGAAGTACTGCTGCACACCGGTGCCTACGCGGGCGTTCCCGCGGCCAATGCGGCCTTCGCGATCGGGCAGCAGGTCCTGGCCGAACTCGGGGACGACACCGCCCTGTAGCACCCTGTCGAGGAGGACGACCATGACGACCGGCGGTACCGACGACGGCGAACAGCGCGGCACCCATTACGTGCAGTCGCTCGAACGCGGCCTCGCGGTCATCAAGGCATTCGACGCCGCGAACCCGCAGCTGACACTTTCCGATGTCGCGCGCCTGACCGGACTCACCCGCGCCGCGGCGCGCCGGTTCCTGCTGACCCTCGCCGATCTCGGCTATGTCCGCACCGACGGCAAACGCTTCTCGCTCACCGCCAAGGTGCTCGAACTGGGCTATTCGTATCTGTCCAGCATGAGCCTGTCCGAGGTGGCGCGGCCGCACCTGGAACAGCTCTGTGCCGATGTACACGACTCCAGTTCGGTATCGGTGTTGGACGGTCCGGATGTCGTCTACGTCGCCCGTGTCGCCGCATCCCGGATCATGACCGTCAGCATCAATATCGGCACCCGCTTTCCGGCCTACGCCACCTCCATGGGCCATGTCCTGTTGGCCGGACTCTCGACGGCCGAACTCGACGCCTATCTGGCGTGTACGCCATTGACCCGGCTGACCGCGAACACCATCATCGATCAGGACGCCTTGCGTGCTGCCCTGGAACAGGTTCGCGCACAGGGCTATTCGATCGTCGACCAGGAATTGGAGGAAGGTCTGCGGTCGGTCGCGGCCCCCATCCGCGATCGGTCGGGCGTGATCGCCGCGATCAATATTTCCACGCACGCCTCCCGCCGCAGCATCGAATCCATTCGGGCCGAACTGATTCCGCGCCTGCAAACCGCCGCCCACCGAATCGAAGCGGATCTCACCGCCGCCAAGCCGATTACGCGACTGGGCTGACCGTCGCCAGATTCTCCATCGCCGCCCGAATCACGGCCAAGAACCACCCCTGAGCCGCCGCCCGACCAGGTGTGCGCCGGGTATATGCCGCCACTTCCACCGGCTCGACCCGCCACGGCAGGGTGAATACGCGCACGGGATGGGTACGTGCCAATACGTGCGCCACCCGTTCGGGCACGATCGCTACCAGCTCACTGTCCTGTACCACATAGGGCAGAGTGGCGAAGCGAGTGACGCGCACGGCGACTCGATCTTCGAGATCGTGCTCGCGCAGCGCCTTGCGGGGGCTGGAATGGCCCGTCACGCCCTCGACGACGATATGCCGCTCGCCGTCGAGGTCGGCACGGGTCGGTGCGTTACCCCGCAGTCGTGGGTGCTGCGCCGCGACCAGTCCGGCATAGCCCTCGGTGAACAGCGGTGTCCGAGTCAACCGGGGTGAGTCGAGGATCGGACTGGCCACGATCGCGTCGACCTCGCCGCGGGCCAGCCGATCGGCCGCGGTATCGACATCGAAGGCCTCGACCTGCAGGGTCACCCGCGGTGCCCGTGCGGCCAGTTCCGCCAGCACCAGCGGTAGCACCGTCACCTCGCCGAGATCGGAGAGTCCGAGCGCGAAGCGGGCCGGTCGGCTCGGGTCGAATTCGGTTGCGGCGCCGAGTGTTTCCTCGACACCGGCGATGGCCGCGCGCAGCGGCGGATACAGCCGCTCGGCCTCCGCACTCGGCACGAGACCACCCGGGCCGCGCACGAAAAGTTCATCGCGCAGCCGCCGCCGCAATTTGGCGAGCCCGTAGCTGACCGTCGGCTGGGTGACCCCGAGCAGGTCCGCGGCGGCTGTGACACTCCTGGTCTCGTACAGCAGCACAAACGTGCGCACCAGGTTCAGATCGAACTCGGCTGCCATAGATCTCCTCTATGTGGATCGTGAAAAATATCAATTGGATTTCTGATTGGCGGTCATCTTAACGTGAGAGTCATCGCAATCAGGGCCCGCTATGACCCGGCCCGAATCCGCAGAAACGAATCATCATGAACAAGCTGTCGTCGTGGCCGGCTGTACTGTGCTGGCTCATCGTCGTGCTCGAGGGCTACGACCTGGTCGTGCTCGGCCTCGTCATTCCCACCCTCATCGAGCACCACCACATCGGATTCACCACGACCATTACCGGCTGGCTCGTCGTCGCCGGATCCGCCTACCCGTGGGGCCTCTACTCTTTCGCCGCGCTGGCGGGCATCGGCGTGCTCGCGATGTCGACGGTGTTCCGGCTGACCCGGTCGACGGAAACAGCCGGCGCCGATCTGGACAGTTCGAAGGGTTTCGCACTATGAGGACTACTCGCACACAAGTCGCCGTTGTCGGAGCCGGGCCCGCGGGTCTGCTGCTCTCACATCTGTTGCACCGCTCCGGAATCGAGTCGGTCGTCATCGATATCCGCACGCGCGAGGAGATCGCGACCACCATTCGCGCGGGCATCCTCGAGGCGGGCTCGGTGCGCATGCTGGTGGATTCCGGCGTCTCCGATCGCGTACTCGTCGAAGGCGACCGGCACGACGGTGTGGTGTTGCGCTTCGACGGTGACAATCACCGGATAGATTTCCGGGAACTGGTCGGCGAATCCGTGTGGCTGTATCCGCAGACCGAGGTGTTCATCGATCTCGCCGACCGCTGTGAGATCGATGGCGGCGATATCCGCTATGGCGTCCGGGATACCGCTGTCTCCACCGATCCGCCGGTGGTGACGTTCACCGAGGCGGACGGTCGCCCGGCCCAGCTGGCGGCCGATCTCATCGTCGGCGCCGACGGTTCCCGTTCGATCTGCCGACGCGCATTTCCGGCGGGGCTGCGTACCGAATGGTTTCGCGAATATCCCTTCGCCTGGTTCGGATTCCTCGCCGAGGCACCACAATCGCATCCGGAACTGATCTACGCGCGCTCCGAATACGGCTTCGCCCTGGTCAGTCAGCGCACCTCGACGATGCAGCGCATGTATTTCCAGTGTGCGCCCACCGAGCGCCCCGAAGACTGGGATGACGAGCGGATATGGGCCGAGATGCGCAAACGCGTCAACGGCAATGGGTTCGAGCTGCAAGAGGGGCCGATCAGCGGGAAGACGGTGCTGCCTTTCCGCTCGTTCGTCACCGCGCCGATGCGCCACGGCAGACTGCTGCTGGCAGGCGATGCCGCCCACACCGTTCCCCCGACCGGCGCCAAGGGCCTGAACCTCGCGCTCGCGGACGTGCGCGTGCTGCACGAGGTCATCGAGGAATACTTCACCCGAGGCTCTGAAGAATCATTGCGGCGCTATACCGACCGCGCACTCGATCGGGTGTGGAAGGCACAGCATTTCTCCTATTGGGTGACGACCCTGCTGCACTCGATCGACGGTGCGTCCCCCTTCGATCTGGAAAGACAACGCGGGGAACTGGCGATGCTCACCGGATCCCAGCGCGGCGCGGCGTACTTTGCCGAGGGGTACACCGGAATTCGAAGCCCGTCATAGACACAGCTGGACGTGGCCGCCGAACGCGACTTCGGTTTCGTCCGACTGCAGCAACTCGCGCTCGAGCACCTGATCGGCTGAGGCATACGTCCGTCGGACCGCGGCACGCTCGTCGCCGCGGCCGAGGGCTGCCGCGTATTCGATTCGGCGGTCATCAGAAAGGCCACCGACCGATCAGCCGACGTCGCGACGCAGCCACGTCACCTCGGCGCCGGATTCGGTGCCCCAGCGGTAGATCTCGAGATCCTCGTCCCATGCGGTACCCAGGGCATGGTCGAGTTCGATAGCCAGGTCATAGCCGGTGTAGTTGCCGAGTTCCCGGTTGGCCTGCAGCATGGCGCGCAGTCGCATTTCACCGATCGTGACATCGCCGTTGGCGGAGGTGGAGCCGTGCCAGAGGCCGAGGGTCGGCACGAAGCTGTAGCGTTCGCCGTCGACGCCGTCGCTGGGGTCCTCGGTGACCTCGAAGCGCAGCACCGGCCAGGACCGCAAGGATCGGGCAATCCGCGATGCGGTGCCGACCGGACCGATCCAATCGGTGGTCGCACGGAGCTGACCGTCGGCGGGTTGTGCGGTCCAGCGCAATTTCGCGGGTGAGCCGAGAGCCGAGGTGAGTGCCCATTCGATATGCGGGCACAGCGCAGCCGGCGATGAGTGGATATAGACCACACCCGCCGTCGCGTCCGCGAACTGACTCGATGCGCGCACCACTGACACCTCCAGATTCGACGAGAAACGTCTTCCCCAACGATCCGTCGCTCTGGCGTTGCCCGAGTGTACTGGAGTGCCCCGAGTTACACGTGTTACTTCGGAGGCGTGTCCAACCTGTTACTTCGGAACCGCGTTCCGAGCGAGCGTCACCTCGGCGATCACCGCATCGGAAAAGGCGGGCCATGCCTCCCGTGCCCAGTCGCCGAAATTCTCGTCGCTCAAAGCGATACTCGCCACCCCTAATTCGGGATCGACCCACAGAAATGTGCCGGACTGCCCGAAATGGCCATAGGTACCTGCGGAATTGGATCCACCGGTCCAGTGCGGTGATTTCGAGTCGCGTATCTCGAATCCGAGTCCCCAGTCGTTGGGACGCTGCGATCCGTAACCGGGCAGCACACCGTTGAGTCCGGGAAACTCGACCGTGGTCGCCTCGGCGTGGGTCTGCGCCGAAATCAGCTGGGGATCCAGCAGTTCCGCGCCGAAGCGCACCAGATCCGCTGCGGTGGAACGGGCCGCGTGTCCGGCTGGGCCGGCCAGCACCGAGGCCGTCATGCCGAGTGGCTCGAATACGGCCTCGCGCAGGTACTCCGGGAACGCGATCCCGGTCTGTTCCGCGACGAACGCCGCGAGGATTTCGAAACCGGCGCTGGAGTAGATGCGTCGAATACCGGGCGCGGCGATCACCTCGGTGGTATCGAAGGCGATGCCGGAAGTGTGCGCCAGCAGATGCCGGACGGTAGCTCCCGGTGGGCCGACGGGCTGATCGAGTTCGATCGCACCTTCCTCCACCGCAACGAGGACCGCATAGGCGACCAGCGGCTTGGTCACCGAGGCGAGCGGAAATACCCGCCCGGCATCACCCGCCGTTCGCGCCCCGTCCCGGGTGACGACACCCACCGCCGCATGCCGAACCGGCCAGTCCTTGATCTGCTCGAATGCACGCACGAATTGAGCGTACGAGACGCCCATTCCTGGCATGCTCGCACCGCCCTGAAGAGAATGGCAGGGACACGGCATTTCCGCTCGGCACGCCGGTTCGTACGAACTGATTACCGATCGCGACCGGGCTCACCGAGCAGTAACCCGGCGGATTACCAGTCGGCCTCGGTGTACTTGATGATGCCGCGAATGTTCTTGCCGTCCAGCATGTCCTGGTAGCCCTCGTTGACCTGCTCCAGGGAGTACTGACGGGTCACCATATCGTCGAGGTTCAGCTGGCCCGACTTGTACAGCGACAGCAGATGCGGCGCGTCCTGGCGGGCGTTGCCACCGCCGAAGATGCAGCCCTTGACGGTCTTCTGCAGCATGGACAGCAGGAAGCTGTTCAACTTGACGTCGTTGTCGTCCATGCGGCCCATGGAGGTGACGACCAGGGTGCCCGCCTTCGCGGTGAGGATGAGGCCCTCTTCGATGTATTCGCCGCGCATCTCACCCATGGTCAGGATGACCTTCTGGGCCATCCGGCCCGCTGTGGCCTCCATCAGCGGCATGATGGCAACGGCCATGCTCTCGTAGGTGTGTGTCGCACCGAACTTCTCCGCCTGCTCGCGCTTCCACGGATTCGGGTCGATGGCAACGACTTTGGACGCGCCGGAGAGCACCGCGCCCTGCAGCGCGCTCATGCCGACACCGCCGATTCCCGCGATCACCACGGTCTCGCCCGGCGTGACCTGGGCGACGCGGGTGGCGGAACCGAAGCCGGTGGGGACGCCACAGCCGACGAGGCAGGCGACCTCGAACGGAATGCTCGGGTCGATCTTGACAACTGAGGTGTGGTGCACCGTCATATACGGCGCGAAGGTGCCCAGCAGGCACATCGGGATGACATTCGCACCGCGCGCCCGGACGCGGTAGGTGCCGTCGCTGATGGCCTGACCCATCAGCAGGCCCGCGCCCAGATCACACAGCGCCATATTGCCGCTCACACACGCCGGACAGCGACCGCAGGCCGGGATGAACGACAGGATCACGTGGTCGCCGACCTGCAGATCGGCGGGGCAGTTCGGTCCGAGCTCGGTGATCACCCCCGCCCCCTCGTGGCCGCCCATGACGGGGAATGCCGGCATCGGTGTCGCACCGGTCACGATGTGGTGATCCGAGTGGCACAAACCGGCGGTTTCCATCCGGATCTTGACCTCACCGGCTATCGGATCGCCGACCTCGATCTCCTCCACCGACCACGGCCGCTCGATCCCCCACAGGATCGCGCCTTTCGTCTTCATTCCTGTCGACCTCTCGCGTGCACGGGCTTGCATGTGATTGCACTCACACTACGAGATAACTGGAACGCGTTCTAGTGTCGGATCGAAAATTGGGATTCCGACAGACGACACCGGTCCATTCACTCCATCAAACGATGCGCCCGCTCGAAGAGCTCCAGCGCGACGGCATGCAGGAAGTCACCGACCTGCTCGGGCGCCTTCCCGGCGAATGCGCGAGCGTACGTGCCCTCCAGCACAATTCCCAGCTTGAAGCAGGCGAGCACGGTGTACCAGGTGACATTGCTCAGATCGCGATCGGAGAACTTGCCATAGTGCTCGATCATCTGCGCCGGCGTCGGCAGACCGCCGACGGCACCGAGCTTGCCGATCAGCGCCGCGCCGGCGGTACCGGGTTCCGGACGGGTCGCGATCTGCCAGCCGAGATCGAGCAGCGGGTCGCCGATGGTCGACATCTCCCAGTCCACCATGGCGGCAACCTCCGGGCCGTCGTAGGAGAACATCATGTTGGCCAGGTGGCAGTCACCGTGCAGGATGCCGGGCGTCCACTGCGCGGGCCGATTCCGATCCAGCCACTCCCCGACCTGCTGCACACCGGGAATCTCGGGGCCCGGATAGCCCGCATTGGCCGAATAGGACTCGAGCTCGCCGAGCCAGCGCGGTACCTGACGTTCCAGGAACCCCTCCGGTCTGCCGTAGTCCCGCAGGCCGAGCGATTGGTAGTCGAGCGAGCCGAGGCCGGCGATGGCCTCCACCGCGGACAGGCCCATCTGCCTGCGGATCTCCGGATCGCCCGCGTGTAGCTGCGGCATTTCGTTCTGCGGATTGAATCCGGTAATGGGCTCCATCAGGTAGAACGCCGCACCGAGGACGGATTCGTCCGGACAGGCGGCGATCACCGTGGGCGCGCGCACGCCGGTTCCGTCGAGCGCGCCGAGCAGCCGGGCCTCGCGACGGATGACGTCATTGCTCTTGGCGCGCAGATGTTTCGGCCCGCGGCGCAGCACATAGTGCCGGCCGCCGCGCGCGAAGCGCAACATGATGTTCTGCGTACCACCGCCGAGCGCGGTCACCTGCTCGAACTCGCCGGCCGGCAGGCCCTGCTCATCCATCCAGTTACCGACGACGGCAAAGTCGACGGCTCCCGCGCCTCCCCGAGCCTCTGGCCGATCGGTGGGCACCACACCAGTCCCGTCGCGGACCGGCGGTTCAGCGGGTTGCTCGCTTCTGGACGTACCCGATGAGTCACCCATGTTCTCTCCAAATCAGTTGTCGCCTGAGAGCATGAATACCTACAGCCATCACGATCTCACTTCGGCGCAGCGCTGCGGCCATAGTAGGGCGCGGGCACGCGGCACACCCGACTGAAGGCACATGACCACAATTGTCCACGACCGGCGCGGCGTAGGGTTCGGTACACGATGCGCACGCTCTTGATCGACAACTACGACTCGTTCACCTACAACCTGTATCAACTGATCAGCGAGGTGAACGGGGAAGAACCCACGGTCGTGCGCAATGACGAGGTCGACGATGTGGCGAGCCTGCTGCTGGAGCGCTTCGACAATGTCGTCATATCCCCCGGGCCGGGTCGCCCGGATGTCGGCCGGGATATCGGCATCTCGGCCGCGGTGATCCGGGAGACGGAGTTGCCGCTGCTCGGTGTCTGTCTCGGACATCAGGCCCTCGTCGTCGCGGCGGGCGGCATCGTGACGACCGCACCCATCGCGCGGCACGGCTATCTCGATCACATCGAGCACGATGGCGACGAGCTGTTCGCCGGGCTGCCCGAGGGTTTCACCGCGGTGCGATACCACTCGCTGTGCGCCCAGCGGCCGCTGCCGGACAGCCTCGAGATCACCGCCGTCGCGGCCGACGGGGTGATCATGGGTGTGCGCCACCGGAGCAGACCGCAGTGGGGGGTGCAGTTCCATCCCGAATCGATTGCCAGCGAGTACGGTGCGGCATTGCTCGGAAATTTCGCGAAAATTACTGCGGGCCAACGGATTCGGTCCAGCATCATCGCACCGTTCGAGCATGCCGAGCCGCTGACGGGCAGACACGAGTTCCGCGAATCCCGGCGCTCCTGGCAGCTACGGCATTCGGTGATCGAGCGGGCGATCGATACCGAAGCCGCGTTCGTCCGGCTATACGGCAACTCCCCCACCGCATTCTGGCTCGACAGCGAACATGTCGAACCGGGACTGGATCGGTTCTCCTTCCTCGGCGATGCGAGCGGGCCGCTGGCTGAGGTGATCCGCTACCGGGTCGGGGAGAACACCGTGACGGTGGAATCCTCGGACGGGAATCGGCGGACCGTACCCGGCGGAATTCTCGACTATCTCGCCGGGCAGCTGCACCTGAGACATACCGAACTACCCGATCTGCCTTTCGATTTCGCATGCGGGTACATCGGATACCTGGGCTATGAGGTGAAGGCCGATTGCGGCGCTGATGCCGCGCATCGCGCCGCGACACCGGACGCGCAGTGGATCTTCGCCGATCGAATCGTAGTGGTGGACCATGTCGGCGGGCGCACCCATCTGCTCGCTCTCACCGATCCCACCCCGGAGGCCCTTCGGGCGGGCGCGGATTGGTTGCGCGACACCCGCGAGATCCTGGATTCCCTACCGACATGGGCGAATCCGCCGATGCTCCAGGTGCCCTCGGATACCGCTGCCGTCGCACCGCTGTTCAACCGCGGGCGGGAGCGGTATCTCGCCGATATCGCGATCTGTCAGGAGCGGCTGCATGCGGGCGAGTCCTACGAAATCTGCATAACCGATACCGCGTCCATGACGGCCGCCGAATCGGACGGTCTCGATTTCTATCGCACCCTGCGCCGTTGCAATCCCGCACCGTACGCGGCGTATCTGCGCTTCGACGATCTCGAAATCGCCTGCTCCTCACCGGAACGCTTCCTCAAGGTCGACCGCGCCCGCATGGTCGAGAGCAAGCCGATCAAGGGCACCGCACCGCGCGGGGCCACGGCCGCCGAGGACGAACGTTTGCGCCGCGAACTGGCCGACAGTCCGAAGACCAGGGCCGAGAATCTGATGATCGTCGACCTGTTGCGCAACGACCTGGGGCGGGTCTGTCAGATCGGCAGTGTGCACGTGCCGAAATTGATGGCCACCGAAACGTATACGACCATGCACCAATTGGTTTCCACCGTGCGCGGCACACTGCGACCGAATGTCGATGTGATCGATTGTCTGCGTGCGTGTTTCCCGGGCGGCTCGATGACCGGGGCACCCAAGTTGCGGACCATGGAGATCATCGACGAACTGGAAACCGAAGCGCGCGGTATCTACTCGGGCACCATTGGCTTTCTCGGCCTGGCGGGCACCGCCGACCTCAATATCGTCATCCGCACCGCGGTCCGCCACGACGGCCACTGGCGCATCGGCGCGGGCGGCGCCATCGTCCTCGACTCGGACCCCGAGGACGAATACCACGAAACCCTCCTCAAGGCCACCGCCACCCATCGCGCCGCACGCCACTGAGCCCGGCTATTTGCGCCCGCGACGTTTCGGGGGGTCGGGGGGCGCGGGCGGTTGCACGGGTTTACCGGTGATGCGGCCGAAGAGGGAGAAGCCCGGAAGTTTGGCGAGGGCGGAGAAGAGGTCCTCACCGAGGCTGATCATTGCCTCCAGGCGGGGCAGGAGTCGGTCGTAGGCGGCGAAAGCCGGATCCGCCAGCGCCAAAGTGCGGTCCAGCCGATCGATGGTCGAGTTGAGCCGGTCGATGGCGATCAAGAGGCTCTCGATCAGATCCGGAAGTTGCGCCGCCAGCTGCGCCGAGGCCGGTGGCAGGCGCACCGCCGCATCGAAGGCCTGACCAGCCGTGACTTGTGCGGCCTCCAATGCCTGACTCGCTGCCGACTGTGCCGCCTCGACCGCCGATTGCGCGGCCGACAGAATATCGCCGGGACCCGGCACGCGCCCACCCGGCACCTTCGGAGTCGAGGCCCTGCGGCCCGCTCCCTTCGGGGAAGTCATCCCTCCACTCTGCCGCACCCGCGGCTGTTCCGATCGGATATCACCGACCGACCGGTGTGTGTCGCGATCCACCGGTGTCGGTCAGCGCTCGCTCGCATCGCCGAAGATTTGGACCGCCGGATTCGGCGTGTCGGTAGTTCGTGGCATAGTTCGAGCACGATGAAACTCAGTAAAGGGGCCAATGCGGCGGTGCCGACTTCCCTTCTTGCCGTGGTTATTTCATGGCAATCGGGGCATTCGGTGGATGCGCACGCGCTGTTGCTGGCAGCGGCGGGAACGGTGCGCACGGATCGGGATCTGGTGTTCTTCAATGCGCCCCGCCATATGTCGCAGGCGGTGACGCTCGATCAGGAGCCCGCACCGAACACCGCGCGACTGAGCGTATCGCTACCGCGCACCGAATCGGATGTGACCCGGATCGTGGTCGCGGGCTCGCTCGAGGATGGCAGCTTCGGCGACATCACGGGTCTGACCCTCACCATCGAGGCCGCGCAGGGGCCGATTGCCCAGTTCGAGATCACCGATTCCGATGCGGTGTCGGCCATGATGTTCGGCGAGTTCTACCGCCGCGAAGGCCAGTGGCGCTTCCGCGCGATCGGCCAGGGTTGGGCCAGTGGACTCCCCGGCCTCGTCACCGAATTCGGTGTCACCATCGACGACCCCGCCGACCACAGCTCGCGCGCACCAGCCCGGATACCCACTCTCCCAGTGCGGCAATGTGTCTCGGCCGCTAACGGGACCGGCACTGCCCTGGCGGGTCCCGAGCAAATCGACCCCGCACCCTGGAACCAGGACAGCCCTCGACCCGACCGGAACGCGCGGCAGCATCATCCGGTCGAGGCAGCTGCCGCAGCGACGACACTCGGGTCACCCCGGGCAGATCACGCCACCCGGCCGCCGGACCGATCCTCCAGGCGCACCGATACGGACGAACCACCCGTCCGGCCACGACCGGGCCGGCCGGTCGACCTCCAACGCCAGTGGCACGAGGTCGAGCCGCCGACACCACCACCACCGAATCCCCAACGCGCGCAATGGCATTCGGATCCACAGGATCCCTCACGAATGCGGTGGTGGGATGGGACCGAATGGACCGGCGCCACCTACGATCGCCGCCCGCCGGGCCCGCGCGGCTGTCAGCGGTGCGGAAATCCACTGCGCCGCAAGCTGTTCGGCGGCATCGCGCGGTGTCAGAGCTGCGCGCGAGACATCGAGGAATTCCTGACGCACTGGCATACCCAGGCCTGGCGGGCGCTGACCGCGGCCGGTCCGCGTGGCACGCAATGGGATGCGCTGTGGGCGTCGTTGCGGTATCAGCGAATTGACGAGGGTCTGGGCCGGGCGGCGCTGCGCGAGGTAGCGCTCACCTATGTCGAGCGACTGGTCGCCTTCGCATTCGCGGATGGCGAGATCGAGCAGTCCGAGTTCGAGGCGTTCGAGTACGCGATCGAGGAGTTGGCACTCAACGGACCGCTGGTCGAGGATCTGCGCAGACGAATGTATCGCGGCCGCACGCTGTCGCGATTGCGTGGCGGGGAGCTGCCGGTGGTCCGTACGCCCGGCCTGCATCTGGATCCGGAGGAGAAGGTGCATGTCGATGTGCCCGCCGTGCACGTGCGCCAGCTCGCCAGGGGACCGAAGCTCACCGACGGCAGGCTGATCGCCAGCAATAAGAAACTGCGCTTCGTCGGCGCCGATACCGGCACCGAATTGCCGTGGAACCGGGTGGTTTCGGTACATATCGAGCAGCGTTCGGTGGTCGTCGCGGCAACCTCGGCACGCGGTGGCGCCACCTTCGATGTCGACGATCCGGATTACGTCGCGGCCGCACTGGAAGGTGCCCTGCGCGTCGCCAAACGCCTGGTCCTCACGCCCGGCCAACGCGATACCCGCAGCATCCCCCAGGAGGTCAAGGCCGAGGTGTGGCAACGCGACGGCGGTAAATGCGTCGAATGCGGCGACGGTCACTACCTCGAATTCGACCACATCATCCCGCTCAGTCGCGGTGGCGCGACGAGTGCCACCAACCTGCAGATACTGTGCCGTGCCTGCAACCGTGCCAAAGGTGCCCGGATCTGATCCGAATCGCCGATTCCGCCCGGCCTGCGCGCCGAAACACCGATGTGGCGAAAAATACCTATGCGAACCAGCACGTTGAGCGGCCCGGTGTGTCGCCGTAGCGTGCGATACCGAACAGCGTCGTGTGGGAGGATCAATGCAGGTAGCGGTGATCGGCGGAACCGGGGTACTGGGGGCCGCGGTGGTACGGGAGTTGAGCGCACGCGGACAGCAGGTCCGGGTGGTGAGCCGAACCGCCCCGGCGGATCGCACACTGGAGCACCGGTCCGCGGATCTGGCCACCGGTTCCGGTCTGGAATCCGCGCTCGACGGCTGCGATACCGTCGTAGACGCGGTGAGCGCCCGCAGCCGGACCCGATCGGTCATGGTGGATGGCGTACGCCGACTGCTGGCCGCCGAAAAGCAGGCGGGCATCGGCCACCACGTCGAGATCTCCATCGTCGGTTGCGATCTCGTACCCTTCGCCTACTACCACACGAAGGTGCACCAGGAACAGGTGGTGACCACCGGCGCGATTCCCTGGACACTTTTGCGCGCCAGCCAATTCCACGAACTCGTCACCGAAATCCTCGCCGCCGCAGCGCGCTGGCGGATCGCGCCGCGCTCGACCGCGAAGGTACAGCCGATCGACGTCGACGCCGTCGCGACACGACTGGCCGACGCGGTCGAACACGGCCCGGCCGGGCGCATCCCGGATATCGCCGGACCCACCGTGCACACGCTCACCGAACTGGCCGATATCTACCGCGAACACACCGGCCGCAAGCTGCTGCCGCTCCCTCTACCCACTCCGGGTCGCGCCGGCCGTGCCCTCCGGTCCGGCGCCCTCTGCCTGAACGGAAACGGCGACGCGATCGGCATCGGCTACGCCGATTGGCTGTCCCACCGACTCAATCGCTGACCAACCCGGCCGTGCGCCCCAGATCGGCGAGCATCGCATCGAACAGGATCTCCGGTTTCGACAGGGGGATCGGATAATTCCCGAACACCTCGAGCGTGACGTGCCCGTAGAGCCGAGCCCAGATCTGGATCATCAGATACGTCACGCCGAGATCGAGCTTTTCGGCCGGAAACTTCTGCCCGGACTCGGAAAGCGCTGCCAGCAGTTCGGTTTGGAACAGCACGAGGTCATCGCGCAACTCCGCCGGAATCACATCGGTCGGCGGCGTCACGACATCGTAGGTGGCCAGCAGCCGACCGGCGGCCGCGAGGAAGATCCGCCCGAAGGGTTCGTCGAATCGGCGCAGCATACGCGCGCGGTCCGCGCCGGGCGAGGCGAACACCAGGGTGAATTCCCTCGTGTGCGCCAGCGCCCAGCGCCGGAATCCCTTACAGATGGCGAAGAACTGCACCGCCCCATCGTCGGGCAACGTAGCGATCTGCTCGGACAGCTCGGCCGCGAGGTCCGCGCAGAACTCCATGCGCAGACTCTCCAACAGGTCCTCGCGCGAGTTGTAATACCGATACAGCGCGGGCGCGGTAATGCCGAGTTCGCGCGCGATGGCTCGCAGCGTGAGCGCGTCGGGACCGTGCTCGACCAGCAGTGCGCGGGCCACCCGGCGGATATCCGCATCCGAGACCACCGGCGCCCGTCCCCGTGGTTTGGCGCTGTTCATAGCGGAATTCAAGCGTATTCGACCTCCCAGCGCTTGATTCCGTTCAACCAACCCGAGCGCAACCGCACCGGATCACAGACCTGACGTAGATTCGGCATCACATCGGCGATGGCGTTGAACATCAGATCGATCTGCAGCCGGGCCAGGTTGGCGCCGACACAGTAGTGCGTGCCGGTGCCGCCGAAGCCGACGTGCGGATTGGGGTCGCGCAGCACATCGAAGGTGAAAGGATTCTCGAATCCGTCTTCGTCGAAATTGGCCGAGCTGTAGAACAGCCCGACGCGCTGCCCCTTCGTGATCTCCTGGCCACCGACCTCGGTGTCCTGGGTGGCGGTGCGCTGGAAGGCAATCACCGGGGTGGCCCAGCGCACGATCTCGTCGGGCGCGGTGCGCGGGCGCTGCTGCTTATAGATTTCCCACTGGTCGGGATTGTCGACAAAGGCCTTCATACCGTGGGTGATCGAGTTGCGGGTGGTCTCATTGCCCGCGACCGACAGCAGGATCACAAAGAACGCGAACTCGTCCGAGCCCAGGTGCTCGCCGTTGATATCGGCATTGATCAGCTGGGTGACGATGTCATCGGCCGGACATTTGCGCCGCTGCTCGGCCATATTCCAGGCGTAGCCCATGACCTCGGCGGTGGCGGCGTGGTGATTGCCGTCGAACTCCGGATCGTCATAGGAGATCATCTGGTTGGTCCAGTCGAACAGCTTCTTGCGGTCGTGCTGCGGTACCCCGATCAATTCGGCAATGGCCTGCAATGGCAATTCGCAGGCGACCTGTTCGACGAAGTCACCACGACCGGTCTGCTTGGCCTCGTGCACAATTCGGGCCGCACGCTCGGTGAGCGCCGCGCGCAGGCGCTCCACCGCGCGCGGGGTGAAGCCCTTGGAAATGATGCGGCGGGTCTTGGTGTGCTGCGGCGGATCCTGGTTCAGCATCAGCATATTGCCGAGCATGTCGATCTGCTCGCGGGTGGTTTCCTCGTTGAACCGGATGATCGCGGTGTTCTCGTGTGAGGAGAATACCTCGGGATTCTTCGAGATCTCCTTGATGTGGTCGAGCTTGGAGATGACCCAGTAGCCACCGTCATCGAAGCCGCTTGCCCGCCCGGACTGGGCGCACCACCAGACCGGGGCGGTGCGACGCAGCTCGGCGAATTCCCGGATGGGTAGGCGGGTGGACAGCAGCTCCGGGTCGGTGAAGTCGAATCCCGCGGGAATCGATGGCGTGGTCACGGTCACGGCTATCTCCTACCGGTCTGACTTGGGCTGCAGACCTCACGACGCTCGGGATGGCGGCCGGCGGGGTGGGCAAACGCTGTGTGGACATGTTCCGAAGCCGATAAAACCACACAACCGAGGTTTTGTGAATAGTGTTTAGTAAACTCCGTTAACATCAGCTTGGATAGCCGCCCATCAGACACCATGAGATAGCCGTCTGCAACAGCGCCACCTATCCCGTCACGCGCGCCACCAGAGCCAGGACCAGATACGGCAAGGTGGCAACGACATCGTCGGTCTGCTCCTCAGGTGTGCCGTGGGTATGCGCCGCGACCGCGAAACCTTCGCCGAACGATGCCGAGGCCACCTCCAGCGGTCCGCTGTCGGACCAGCCCCATTTGGTGCCCTCGACGCCGGGCAGGCGCGCGGTCCCCCAATTCTGTGAGGTGCCGTCGGCCGCCCGCTCACTCGCCTCTGCCATCCACCGGAAGATCGGCGAACCGGGGTCGGTGCGCTTCTTGGTCGCCAGGAAGCTGGCCACATCGGCGGTGCTGGTGTACGACATACCCCAGGCCGGACCCGATCTGGTGCTGGTCAGGCGGTACTCCGCGGCGATCGCGTCGATCGCCTGTGGATACTTCGCGCCCAGCGCGCTGGCCGCGGAATCGTCGGAATCGCGAATCATCCGTTCCGCCAATGCCAGATCAGTCGCCGATCCGTCGCCCCGACGCAGCGCGTAGTCGACCATATAGAGCTTGACCAGCGACAAACCGGTGCGCATCTCGTGCTCGTTGCCGGTGCCCCACTGGATGCCGGGCACCACCGACCGGAACGAGAACGCGGTCCGTGACGGTACCCCGTCCTGATCGATCACGTCCGCGGCGGCAGCGGGCGCGGCGAATATCAGCACCACCGCGGCGGCTACCGAGATCGGGAAAATCAAGCGGCCCATCGTATCTCGCCTCCTATGGCACTACCATCAGCACGGGCGGCCGCCAACGCCCGTCGATGGCAACGTCTTTCAGGATTGGCGGCCACCGGCAGTTGATATCCGATCGCGTAGATGGCCGGTTCGTCCGCCCGACGCGGCGGATTCACCGCTGGCACGGCGCACATCCGCTCGGAGAAGGTGGCGGCCAGCTCGATACCGGTCACGCCAAGCCCGCGCGTGGTTCTGCGCGAGACGTTCATGCCTGTCTTCATCCGACGCGGATCAGACTCGGCGGTTGCCAGCGACCATCGAGCGCCGACTCCTCGGGCACGTACAGGCGAAGCGCGAGCCGGAAGGTGCCGGTTTCCGGGATCGGCAACCAATTGCCGGATGGCACATCACTTCCCGGATCCGCGGCCTGGATGGCGAGTTCCAGCGAGCCGTCCGGCAGCGGCACGACCGGACGCTCATGACCGACCGAGTAGATACCCGCCGGATTCGACACCAGAAAGCGCTCCGCGGTGTAGGCGGTCAGCGACCAGAAGGCCCGCGCGGGCGGCGTCTGACCCGCGGGGAAATGCAGCCGGTACGAGCGCGGCGCACCCAGCTCCCCCGCATTCGCACTGATCTCCGGATAGACGGTGTCTTCCGGCAGATTCGCACCGAACGCGGTCCACGCGGTCGAGGCACGCAGCGCGAAATCGGTGCCATAGGTCCCGAGGTTGGTCGCGAAACCCCAGCCGTTCTCATGTCTGGCCTCGGGATTGGCGTAGTCCGGGATGCGCATCTGGCCCGCCGCCACCGCCGCGTCGAGATCGGCGACCGGGATATCCGCCGTGCCGCCCGGCCCGATGCCGATCTGCGAAAACCGCTGCAGCGCGGGGGCATCGTCGCTGGCGGGCGAGTTGGTGAGCATGAGCGCGCAGAGCCGGTCGAAGAAGGTGCGCCCGTCCATCCGCGCAACCTGTTGCGGAGGCGGGATCGGGGCGGTCATGACGGGATTGATCACCGGGGACGGCCGTTCACCACGCAACCAGGCGCTCAGCGGTGCGAGCAGCACCTGTTGCTGCACGCTCTCGGCGGCGACGAGATCGGCCTCGCCGCGCAGTTCGATGCGACCGATCAGCCATGCGGTCGCGGTGGGCATCGCCAATTTGGTCAGGTTATCCGGCAGCGCGCCAGACCAATTGGGACCGGTGATCACATAGCCGTACGGCGGGTCCTGACCGGCGCGCACCTGTGGTGCGACACTGCTGGGATTGTGCGTGGTATTGGTCCAGGCATCCATGATCTGCATGAGCCAGTACCGGTCGCCATCCATCGGCGGAACCTGCAGCACCACCGGTTCGTCGCCCACGTCGAGCCAGGCTGTGGCATAAAGGGTGTCGATATTCGGCATGACCACTGTATTCATCCCGGGATTCACCCGGCTGACGGCCCAGATCTGATTGGCCGGTACGGCGGCGGTATTCGACTGCAGCGTGACATCCATCAGCACCAGCGGATATCCATAGATATAAGCGTCGGTCGCGATCGAACGCGGATCGCTGGGCGGCACACTGCCGGAACTCACCACGTTGCCGGAATCCGTCGATTTGCCGCACGCGACCAGGCCCGCGCCCATAACGGCGCCGGACAGCAGCATAGATCGCCGCGACATACTCATGCCTTTCTCCCTACTTCCCGACAGGTCGGACCTTCGAGAGAGATCAGCCGGAGTATAGCCATAGGTTTGCTGTAAATCGGGTAACCGGCGACTCGGCCGGGTTGGGGGAATCAGCCGGTGCCGATAATCGAATTCATGATGGTGCCCGCACTGGTGGCGACAACACCACCGATCAAGGCCCCCGCCACCATTTTCGGCGATTGCAGCGCACTGCCCGACCATTTCTCCCAGGCGAATCGACCGCCCGCATAGATGATGCTGACTATTCCGGACAGCAGGGCGAACCAGGTGAGATAGCGCACCAGCTGCAGCAGCTTGTCCGATAGTGGCGGAGCTTGCGGCGTCGGATTCTGGATCTGCGCCAACGTCGCAGAGGCATCGCCGATCGACATCAGAAGGATGCTCATCGTCTACTCCTCGACCATCACGCTCTTTCCATGATCCGCAGATCGCGCGCTCGCGCAAGGTCGACATCGTGACTGCATGGTCGCCGAGAAACCGATACCATCCTCGGAGAGTGAGTTAACCCCCTGTCCCGCATCCAGAATGAGCAACACGAGATGATCCTGGCCGCCGTTTACGACACTTGGGCGCAGCTCGGCAATCCCACCCCCGAAGCCCCACCGGTGTCCGACAAGATTCTCCAACTCGTCCGCTACTTCACCTGGTTCGTGCTGCTCGCCGGCATCTGCGCCATCATCTACGCAGGTGGCCGGTTCGCGTGGGAGAAGTGGAGCGGCGGCGGTCTGGAGTCGCCGAAGATGGTGGCCGGAGCCATGATCGGCGGTGTTGTCGCCACCAGTGCGGGCACGATCATGAATGCCGTCATCGGCTGAGTCCGCGACTTCGACTGCGGACCGGCATGGTTCAGCGCAGGATGCCTGCCTGCCCGGCCACCCGTAGCCAGTCCGGGAATTCGCCCAGCAACCGAGCGTACAGCTGCGCGTCGTCCACCTGGTCTATGTCGTCGAGGGCGAAGAAGCCCGCATTGTCCACGACCCGATCCGGCATTTCGTCGAGGGTGCGCAGCAGGCCGTAGTTGGCCCGGCCGAGACCGACGAATTGCCAGAAGGCGGGCAGTCGCGACGCTTCGCGCATGAGTGCGGCGATCTCACACTTCTTCGCGAAGCCGCCATCGGTGAAGAACAGCACCAGAGTCGGCGCATCGCCGGGGCGCAGCGACGCGATGATGTCGCGCATAATCGGCAGTTCGTCATTGCGGCCACCGATCTTGGCGTAATCGATGCCCTGGTGCGTACCGGTGAGATGTAGGAAGGTCTGGGCCCATTCGTCGCCATGCTCGACAGTGATATCGGGCAGCTTCGCGAAGGACAACGCGTAGAGGTAGGCCTCCAGGGTGCCGTCCTCGTCGAGCTGGGTCGCCACCGGGATCATGCGCTGCACGACGCGGTGCACGACCTGTTTGCTGTATTGCCTGCTCATACTGAGGGTTTTGTCGATGACCAGGATGACGCGGGCACGAATTCCGAAGGCGTTCTTGTCGATCAGCACCTTGGCAACTTCGCGTTTGCGCAGGTCGAGCTCAGCGCGCTTGTCGAAGGAGAGTCCGGCCTCACCGGGGACGGTGCGGACCTGGGTGCTGGCGGGTGCGGCGACCGGCGCGGGCTCGTCGTCGACGCTGACCCCGTGATCGGTGACCAGCGCGGCGAATCCGCCCGCATAGCCCTGTCCGACCGCCCGGACCTTCCAGTCGGAATTACGACGATACAGTTCCAGTGCGATGACAACGGATTCGCGGTCGAGCCCGTTGATCACATACTCGTAGAGCGTATTTCCGGCTCCGTCGGCAACAGTCGCCACCGGCGGCGCGAATTGCCCGAAGGTTGCCCTGGACTCGTCCAAGGTGATGACAACTCGTATCTGGGCAATGTCGGCGGGTACCTGGGCCACGGAAACGGCCAGCGCCGCAGGAGTTCCCGACCGCAGCTCGACACCGGGTGCCTGCGGCTGATTGAAGAAAACGAAATCGGCGTCGGTGCGAACGCGGCCCGCCGCGGTCACCAGTAATGCCGAGACATCGGCTGCGGCGGTGGATCGTACCGAGACAACGACGTTCGACGTCGCCAGCGGACCGTTCTGCCCTTTGACCAGTGATATGCCCACCGCGACTCCTTGCCGTACCGACCGAAACCGTGCAGACTAGGCGTCTCACAAACCCCGCAGCAGTGTCAATACATCCAGCGCGGCTTCGACAGAATCGCTGAGCAGCCGGATCTCCGCCGCGGTCGTGTCGCGCAGTCCCGGATCCTGTAATGCCAGGCCATTTCCGTAGATCACCACGTTGTATCCGAGATCGGCGGCACGCAGCAGCGGACCGGTCGCCACGCCCGCGCCGAGCAACAGGTCCAAACCCTCGCCGACGAAATAGAACCGCCACAGCGGACCGAGATCGCCGTTGTAGATCTGCTTGGTCCGATCGATGATCACCTGACCAGAGGCGGCGATGGTGTCGACAATCTTGAAGTAATCGGCCGAGTTCTCCGGCGCGCTCGCCACCGTCGCCACCGAATACGCGAGATCCACGGTCAAATGCGCGTTATAGCCCACCATGGCAATGCGGGCGGGCGATACGTCACATCGGCGGGCGAGTTCGAAATACCGCGCCCAGTGCGGCTCGAGCGGTGCACCGGTGAATGCCGCATGCACATTGACCAGGAACCGCTGTAGTAATTCCAGGCTGATCGCATGCGCGTATTCCTGGTTCGAGAACGCGGCGGGATCACGCTGCATTGGCATCACCGCCGACTGCTCCACACCATCGAGCCCAATCGGAAACAGACCGCGCCGATCCCGGTGCGCGACCAGGATTTCGGTGATCTCATGGTGGCGCGCTGCCGCGGTCTCCAAGCGCTGCAACGGATCTCCGGTCAGCGTGCCGATATCGGAGAGCCGCGCGATGGTGTCCAGTTCGTCCGCCGACAGCGGCGTGCCACAGAACGCCGGATCAACCGGTGCCGCGATGGCCACCGGCGTCGCCCCGGCGGCCATCGCGATTGCCGCGGTGATCAGTCCGAGGACGGCCGTTCGCATGGAATCTCGCACCGGCGAAGTCTAAAGCGCGATTCAGGTTTTCACCGAGCGTGACACTGGTATCCGATAGCTGGTCCTATGGGTCATGCATACGGGCCGCGTGTCGCTGCAACACTCGCAACCCGGCCTGCGCGGCGGCGCGTGGTTTCGGTGCCGAGACTCGCTCGATCTCGGTTCCGTCGGGTGCGGCCATCACCAGCGGATCCTGCACACCGACACCGACATCGACACCAACCACCGGATCCCGGCGGACTCGGAAAAATTACCCTAACGCGTATTCATCCGGAAGATGGGCTGTTCCGAATGTAGGTAAGGAAGCGTCTCACATTCGGAATGAGGTTATTTATGGGCAAACATCGAGCGCCAGCACGGATTCGACCAATAGGCCGACGAACCGCCGCACTCACCATCGCAAGTGCGGTTCCGCTGTCCGCTATCCTGATCAGCGCCGGACCAGCGAGCGCTGAATCGCAATCACTGGGCAATGGGTTCGTCGTCGAGCCATCGGCTCCGGTCGACGACAACATCGCATTCGCTGCCTGGTCGCTGTGGAGCACCGCCGCACCGGTGGCCGATCCGAACTCCGCCGCGCCCGACAGCGTGGACGCGACACCGCCCGACCAGGAACCACAGCTGCCCGTCACCGACAATCGCATCCACATCGGCAATCTCCAGATGGATCGCCCGGACTGGCTGCCGGCCGAATACGCCGCCCAGATCAACGACGCGACCGGGGGTGCTAAATCCGCATTGTCCCAGGGAATTCAGTCGACGGGTATCGACCGCGCCCGCTCCGACCATATGGCCGACACGATGATCGGTGACGCCGTCATCGGCGCGTCGGTGGGTAGCACCCTTGCGTCCCCGCTCGCCGCCACCAGTGCGGTTGTCGGCGCGGCCTCAGGTTTAATCGCCGGAATCCCCTTCCTCCCCGCGGGACTGGTGGTCGTCCCCGTCATCGGCGCGGCCATCGGCTACGCGGTGATCGCCGTACCGGCCGCGGCGGCCGGCGCGGCCGTCGGTGCGGCGGTCGGCGCGGTCGAGGGTTCCGTGACCCCGATACCGCTGCAGGAGCAACCGGCAATCGCATAACGTACGTTGCGCGGCAATTGCCGGATGTAACCGTTGCCGCGGGTGGACAATCCTCGCGTGAGCCCGTTACGCCGTATCAGTCGAGCAGTGCTGGCATTCCTGCTGGTAGTGCTGGCCGGCACCGTCGGCTACCTGATTCTCGGGTTCGGGTTGCTCGATGCGCTGTACCAGACGGTGACGACCATATCCACCGTCGGCTTTCGCGAGGTCCACCCGCTCACCGGTGCGGGTCAGGTGTTCACGATGCTGCTCATCGTCGTCGGCGCGGGCACTGCGCTGTATATGTTCGGTGTCCTGCTCGAGACGCTCATCGAAGGACACCTCCGCGAAGACATGGAGAGGCGACAGATGGACCGCCGGATCGATCGGATGTCCGGTCATATCATCGTGTGCGGCTGGGGTCGCGTCGGCCGCTCGTGCGTGCAATACCTCACCGGGCTGGGCAAACAGATCGTCGTCGTCGATCGCGATCCGGCGCGGCTACAGGATCTCGAGTATCCGAATGTGCTCGGCGATGTCACCGATGACAGTGTGCTCGAGGCCGCCGGTATCCAACGTGCCCAGGCCTTGATCGCGGCACTGGACGCCGATGCCGACAATGTCTACGTGACCTTGTCGAGCCGGGCGCTGCGGCAGGACCTGGTCATTATCGCCCGGGCACGCACCGAGAGTTCGAAGTCGAAACTGCTTCGCGCCGGGGCGAATCGGGCAGTGAACCCACAGTTGATCGGCGGGCGCCGGATGGCGGCCTTCGCGCTGCAACCCAATGTCTCCGAATTCCTCGACGTGGTCATGCACGACGACACACTCGACTACCGGATTGAGGAGTTCGATATTGCCCCGGACTCGCCACTGATCGGCCGCTCCCTCGCGGACATCGCTGTGCGCCAGACGACCGGCGCACTGGTGCTGGCCGTTCGCACACCCAACGGACAGTTCATCGCCAACCCCACCGGCGAAACCGTACTAGCGGCCGAAACGATTCTGATCGTGCTCGGCACAGCGGACCAACTCGATGCGATCCGCGGGCTCGGCGACCGTTAGTTCGCGCTCGGCCGGCGAGGCATTCGTTTCGACCGAGCGGGGTGCCCACATGCGGCACCCCGACAACGATCTACGCCGGGTCCAGGAAAACCGGCAGCGTGCGGTGTCCGTTCGAGATGAAACTGCCGATCGGCGCCAATTCCGCCGGATCCACGGCCAGCCGCATATTCGGGAAGCGCTCGAAGATGGCCGGCAGGGCAATCGTCGCCTCGAGCCGAGCGAGCGGGGCACCGATGCAGTGATGCGCGCCGTGCCCGAAGGACAGGTGCTCCTTATTGACCCGATGCAGGTCGAAGGTCGCGGCGGTCGCACCGTGCAGGTTCGGATCGCGGCCCGCGGCTGCATAGGACGCCAGAATCGCTTCGCCCTTGGGAATCCGGATCTCACCGAACTCGATATCTTCGACCGCGTAGCGCAGTGGCAGGTGCGCGACCGGCGCCTCATAACGCAGCGTCTCCTCGACCAGATCCGACCACGGCACCCGGCCCTCGACCAGATCGGCGCGCTGCTCGGGATGGGTGAGCAGGACGTAGATCGCCTGGTCGAGCAGATTGACCGTGGTTTCATGGCCGGCATTGATGACCAGCATCAGCGTATCGACGAGTTCTTTCTCGCTCAGCTGCGAGCCGTCGTCCTCGTCGCGCGTGGCGATGAGGACACTGGTGACATCGTCGCCCGGGGCCTCGCGCCGGTAGGCCACGAGTTCGCTGACAAGGCGGTGCATCTCGAGGTAGTTGGCCTGTGCCTGCTCGGGCCCGAACGAGGTGTCGAAGAAGCCGTCAACGCATGTGCGCATATCGGTTCCGAGATGTTCGGGCACGCCCATCATTTCGGTGATGATCTCGATCGGCACCGGATACGCGTACCCCTCGCGCAGATCGGCCGCTTCGCCCTTCGGCGTGGCCGCGAGCTTGTCCAGCAGCCCCTCGGTGATCGCCTCGATGCGCGGACGCAACGCGGTGGTGCGACGGTGCGTGAATGCGGGCGAGACCAGCCTGCGCAGGCGGCGGTGGTCCGTGCCGTACGCGCTGAACATATTATCGACCGCGATCCACGGCAGCAGCGGCCAATCCGCGGTGATCTCGCCATTGATGAACGAAGACCAGTGCTGCCGAGGATCTTTCGACACCCGTGGATCGGCCAGCAGACTCTTGAGCACGGCAGCGTCGGTCACCGACCACGCGGACACGCCTCCAGGCAGGCCGACCAGTGCGATCGGGCCGCGCTGCCGGATCCGCTCGTTCTCGCCCTGGATATCGGCACCGGTCAGATCCAGGACTATCGGTTCATGCTCCATCGTTATCTCCTTAACGGCATCTGAGAACTCGGTGGCTGGTCGGCGTGTGTCACATGGTTTGATGGCGCCGATACGGCTGGCTTCGACGCCGAGCCGTCACCTCCGAGAGTCCCTGTGCCAGTGTCGCTTACGCGCTCTTGCCCGTCTTGTCCGGCCCCGGCACACCGCCCATCTGCCTCGCCGAAATGCGCGTGCTACCGTCCTCGTCACCGACCGACTCCGAGTGGGACCTCGTGGAAACGCCGCGGTCGACCTTGCTAGTCGGGGCGAGCAGCTGGATCTGTGCCCCAGTCCGAGAGCCCCAGTCCGAGAGCCCGAGTCCGGGAGCCCGAAGCACGAGCCCCGGATAACAACGACCGCCGACGGGAGGGCTCCGACACCCACCCAGATGTGTGAAACCAGCCCGGATGACGCACGAACCGGTGCCCACATCACATCGGAATGGACACCGGACTTCCGAGAAGGACAGCGTTACAAACTCCTCCGGAAGTTCATGGACGCGCTATCAGAACACGGGCAGCGGAGGGGATTGAGGGAAGACGACCGGCAGTGCCGCCAGCGCCCGGTGGAATGGTCCGGGCCGCCAAGTCAATTCCTCGGCGGGCACGGCCAGTTCCATCTCGGGGAGTGCGTCGAGCAGCTGATCGATGGCGTCCTGAACAACCAGGTAGGCAACGGATTTCGCGGGGCAGGCGTGCGGGCCGGCACCCCAGGCCAGATGCGAGCGGTTGCCGGTGTGATCGCCGCCGCGGATGGCCGGATCGTTATTGCAGCCCGAGAAGCTGACCACGACCGGCTGATGCGCGGGCAACCAGGTGTTGTCGATGAGGATCGGCTGGCGCGGGTAGGTGATGCTGAAGTTGGCCATCGGCGGGTCGTTGAACAGAACCTCGTCGAGTGCGTCGCGGGTGGAAAGGCTACCGCCGAGCATATCGCCGCCGAACCGATCGTCGGTGAGCATGAGCAGCAGGGTATTCGCTATCAGATTCTGCATCGGTTCGATGCCCGCACCGTAGAAACTGATCAGCTGGCACAGGATTTCGGTATCGTCGAGCTCGGCCGGGTGGTGCGCCATCCGCGAGGTGACGTCGTCGCCGGGTTCGGCCCGGCGTAGCTGCACCAGCTCCATCAGCGCCTCGCTGAGCATTGCCATACCCGCGGCGGCCTCGACGGTGTCGAACAGCATCGCCATACCGGTCGCGACTCGCTGCCCCAGTTCGGTCGAGCAGCCGACCATCTGGTTGAGGACCTCGAAGACGACCGGTAGCGCGTACCCGGTGACCAGGTCGACCTCACCGGCCTCACAAAAGGTGTTGATCACCGGGATGGCGATCTTCTCGACCGTCGAATGCAGCTCGTGCAGGTCGATTCCGTCGATGCTGCCGGTATAAGTCTGCCGGTAGCGGGCATGCGCCGCACCGGCATTGCGCAGCGCGTTCGGGTACCACATCATCATCGGCTTGACGGGTGAGTCGTCGGGAACCGTCTGTTCCCAATGCCGCGGATCCGCCGGAAAGTGTTCCGGATCATTGAGGATGCGCACCGCGGTGTGATAGCCGACCACCAGGGTGGCGGGCACACCGGGCGCCAACTCCATCGGCACCAGCGCCCCGTACCGGCTGCGCGCCTCCCGATAAGCCCGATGTGGATCGGCGGCGAACTCCGGGGTATGCAACAGCACTCGAGGTTCACCGGCATCCAAGGGTGAGCCGTGCCGGGCGGGGCAGACTCCGGTCGCGGTGGGGTGGGTTGACGGTGGTGTGGTCAAAGACGTGACTCCAGACGTTGGATCAGCGAGGAGGCCAGGATCAATGGGAGCACCGCGGCGGTAACACGGCCTGCGGCCACAGCACTCAGTTCAGCCCTCCTCGCGATGCCGACCGTATTCGACCCCGGCCATGAGGTCCGCGTCGAGAACTCGAACCCTGGCGAGGCAACCGCAGCCGACCGCAGTCCCTGCAGGACAGGCGATTCGACACACAATCACCGGACGCCCTGCCAGCCGCCCAGAACTCGACGACTCGCCCAACTTATCAGCATCGACGCAGAACGCTCGCTCGATCCGTCAGGCATCGGCGTCGGCAGCCCGCAAACCTCACGCAACCTGGAAGTATGTTCATCTGCTATAGATCGACATAGCTATGGCGGTTCGACGATGCGCCGGTTCGACTGGCCACCGTCGAGTCTGGGCGGAACCACCTTCACCCCGGGCATCCGGTCGGCGCTGGGGCGTTCGGCTTCGCCTGCGAGGTGACGGGCTGCGGATGCGATGAGTTCTGTGCGCTGGGGTGCGCGGACGGCGATGCCTCGGGCAGTACACATGTTAGAACTCGAGCTGGACCCTGCGTACCGACTCGCGCACCGGAAGCCCGGCGCGCCATCGCGAGCCCGACTCGGATCGGTACTCGGCCTTACCCGCGGCAGTACCGCGCGATGAATCGGCTCAGAATCGCACTGGGCACTGTGACCGATTCCCGATGACCGAGCTCGATCAGATCCTCGGCCTCATGCGGTTCGAAATAGCCCGCGTGCCGGTAGACCTCGATGCGCAGCGCCAGTCCGTCGCTGTCCAATTCGGGATGGAATTGGGTCGCGTACACGTGTTGTCCGACGCGAATCATCTGTACCGGGCACTCGGGCGATCCGGCCAGCAGCACCGCACCGGGTGGCACGTCCTGACAGGCTTCCTTATGTCCGACGAAGGCACGGAAGGTGCTCGGAATACTCGCTAGCAGCGGGTCCGCGCGGCCGTGCTCGGTCAGATCGATGGTCTGCGCGCCGACGGCCTCACCGTACTGCTGGTCGCTCACCTCGCCGCCGAGCGCGTCCGCGAGGATGCCCAATCCATAACAGGCGCCCAGATACGGGAAGTCGCGGCCGACGATCGCGGTCATCAGCTTCTTCAGCTTGGGTTCGAATGTCCTTTGGTATCCGTATTTCTCCGCGTCCGGACTGCTGACATTGCTCGGCCCGCCGCCGACGATGACCGCCGAGTAATCGTCCAGATCGATATCCGGGAATTCCTGGTCCATCTGCACCCGCACCGTGTCACGCACATCGAGGTCGGCCATACGCAGAACGGCGCGATATTCGTCATCCGCGGCGGGACGCTCCGGCCGCAGCTGCAGGACTAGACACGGCTTGGTCATGCATCAAATTGTGGAAGATCGGCTGTCAGTTTTCATCCAATACCGCCGGTAAGAATTCGCGCGTCCGATCGTGGCGGGGGGACTCCCACTACCAGGCTGGCCGCGGCGGCAGCAGCGGAGGCGGCCATGGCGCGACGCAATCACCCGCGCGCACCCCTGAATTCGAACTTCATGACCCAGTCCTTCCGCAAACACGCGAGTCGACTCATGGTCTCGGATGAACTTGCGATCGCCCTGCCGAATTCTTTGCGGTCACATGACGATGCCGGTCCAAGGTTGCGCGAATACCGAACCGGCCTCGATCAATTCGGTCGCGCGGCGGGCGATGGCACCGCCCAGCTCGCCGGTCGTCGCGGTGCCGCCGAGATCCGGTGTCCGAATTCGACCTTCGCGCAGGACATCACAGACCGCACGATCCACTGCCGCGGCGGCGGTGTATTCGCCCAGGTGCCCCAGCAGCATTGCTCCGGCGAGAATCTGCGCGACCGGATTCGCAATGGCCTGCCCGGCGATATCGGGCGCACTGCCGTGTACCGCCTCGAACATCGACGGCGCCGTGCGCTCGGGATTGATATTGCCCGACGGTGCGAGGCCGAGGCCCCCGGTTACCGCGGCGGCGAGGTCGGACAGGATATCGCCGAACAGATTCGATGCGACGATCACATCGAGCCGATCCGGATGCAGCACGATTTCCGCGGCCAGCGCGTCGACATGCAGTTGCCGGGTCGCCACCTGCGGATATTCACCGGCAATGCGCTCGAAGATGCTGTCCCAGTATGGCATGGAGTGCAGCAGCCCGTTCGATTTGGTGGCCGAGCACAGGCGGCCTTCGCGTTCGAGGGCCCGTTCGAAGGCGTATCGGATGATCCGTTCGCAGCCGACCCGCGTGAAGATCGATTCCTGCCGCACGAATTCGTCGGTGCGGCCCGGATGGTGCATGCCGCCGATCGCGGAGTATTCGCCCTCGGAATTCTCCCGCACGATCAGGATGTCGAGATCCTCGGCGGTACGGTCACGTAGGGCCGATTCGGTGCCGGGCAGCAGCCGGACCGGCCGCAGATTCACGTACTGTCCGAACGCGCGACGCAGCGGAATCAGCAATCCCCACAGCGAAATATGATCCGGCACACCGGGAAAGCCGACCGCGCCGAGCAGGATCGCGTCGAACGCGGCCAGTTGCCCGGGTGCGTCGGCGGGCATCATCGCTCCGGTGCGCAGGTAGTTCTCACAGGACCAGTCGAATTCGGTCCACTCGATGCCGGGCAGCACCGCGTCGAGTACCGCGACGGCCTCGGCGGTGACGTCGACACCGATACCGTCGCCAGGGATGGTCGCGATCCGATAGTTCGCCCGACTGCCACCCCGCATGGAATCGCCCAGCGCTGCGTTCACAATTGCACTCCGATGTACTTGGTCTCCAGGAATTCGTCTATGCCGAGGTGTCCGCCCTCGCGACCGAGCCCGGATTCCTTTACGCCGCCGAATGGTGCGGCGGGATTGGACACTACTCCCTGATTCAGCCCGACCATGCCGGTTTCCAATGCTTCACACACTCGTAATCCACGCCGCAGATTTTCGGTGAACACGTACCCCACCAATCCGTACGGGGTGTTATTTGCGCGTGCGACGACCTCGGCTTCGGTGTCGAATGCGGCGATCGCCGCGACCGGTCCGAAGATTTCGGTGTGAGACATCTCGGCGTCATCGGGTACATCGGTCAATACGGTTGCGGGATAGAAGTTTCCGACCCCCTCCAGTGCAGTGCCACCGGTGCGCACGGTGGCACCGCGGCCTACGGCGTCACCAACCAGATCGGTCACCTTCGCCACGGCATCGGCGTCGATGAGCGGACCGACAACCACTCCCGCCTCGGTTCCGCGCCCCATCGGCAGGGCCGCCAGCCGGTCCGCGAGTCGAGTCGCGAATTCGTCAGCGATGCGGCGCTGCACGAAGATTCGGTTCGCGGCGGTGCACGCCTGCCCGATATTGCGCATCTTCGCCGCGAGCGCACCCTCGACGGCCGCATCGAGATCCGCGTCATCGAAGACAATGAACGGCGCATTGCCACCGAGCTCCATCGAAGTGCGCATCACGGTCCGCGCACATTGTTCGAGCAGTAGCTTCCCGACGGCGGTCGAACCGGTGAACGACAGTTTGCGCGAGCGGCTGTCCAGAATCAGCGGCGTCATGACGGCCCCGGGCTCAGATGTGGTGATCACATTGACCACACCCGCCGGGACGCCGACCCGGTCCAACACATCCGCCAGGGCGAGCATCGAAAGTGGTGTCTGCTCGGCGGGTTTCACGACGCAGGTGCATCCGGCGGCCAGTGCCGGACCGATTTTGCGGGTCCCCATGGCCATCGGGAAGTTCCACGGCGTGATGAGCAGGCTCGGACCGACCGGCTGCCTGGTCACCAGGAAGCGCGAACCACCCTGCGGGGCAGGCATATACCCGCCGTCCAAGCGCACGGCTTCCTCGGCGAACCATCGGAAAAACTCTGCCGCATAGGCGATTTCACCACGCGCCTCGGCCAGTGGCTTACCCATTTCCAGCGTCATGATCAGCGCGAGGCGTTCGATATCGGCGAGTAGCGCCTGGTGCGCGTCCATGAGGATCTCGCTGCGCTGTCTCGGCGTCGTTCGCGCCCATTGCCCCTGTGCCCGGTCGGCCGCGGCCAGCGCAGCCAGCCCGTCGGCGGCATCGGCATCGGCCACCGCACACAGCAGCTGACCGGTCGCCGGATCGCTGACCGGCAGCGTAGCGGCTGCCGCGCGCCATCCGCCGTCGATGAACAGTCCCGTCGGAACAGTGTCGATCGCGGCGCGTTCGGCTGTGGTCAGGGCGGTTTCGGTGAGCATATGGGCTCCTTTTCCTTGCCGACGCCATTGCTGCGAACCCCGTGCCCATGTTATGCATATTGTCAACAATCCGACAATAGACAATCAGCGGATACGCGCCCCTGGAGGCGGATCATGACCGAGCTATCCCCCGTTCTCAAGCAGGCCACCCCGGTAACCGTCGATCACGGATCGGGCTGCTACCTGTATGGCATCGACGGCCGCCGCTATCTCGACTTCACCGCGGGCATCGGTGTGACCAGCACCGGCCACTGCCACCCGCACGTGGTGGCGGCGGCCCAGGCCCAGGTCGCCAAGCTGATCCACGGGCAATACACCACCGTCATGCACCGGCCACTGCTCGAACTCACCGAGCGGCTCGGCGCGGTGCTGCCCGAAGGCCTGGACACGCTGTTCTTCGCCAACTCCGGCAGCGAGGCGGTCGAGGCCGCGCTGCGCCTGGCCCGCCAGGCCACCGGACGGCCGAATATCGTTGTCTTCCAGGGCGGATTTCACGGTCGCACGGTCGCGGCGGCGACCATGACGACCTCAGGCACCCGCTTCTCCGCCGGGTTCAGCCCGTTGATGTCCGGTGTGCACGTGGCACCGTTCCCCACCGCATACCGCTACGGCTGGACCGAGGCCGAGGCCACCGACTTCACACTGCGCGAACTCGATTACCTGTTCGCCACCGTCACCTCCCCCACCGAAACCGCCGCATTCGTGGTCGAACCGATGCTCGGCGAGGGCGGCTACGTCCCCGGCAACACCGCGTTCTTCCGCGGGCTGCGCGAACGCGCGGACCAGCACGGCATCGTGCTCATCTTCGACGAGATCCAGACCGGCTTCGGCCGGACCGGAAAGTTCTTCGGACATCAGCACTTCGGCGTCCGACCCGATGTCATCACCATCGCGAAGGGCTTGGCCAGTGGGTTCCCGCTGTCCGGAATCGCGGCGCCGCGTGAGCTGATGGTCAAGGCCTGGCCGGGTTCGCAGGGCGGCACCTACGGCGGCAATGCGGTGGCCTGTGCGGCGGCGATCGCCACGCTCGAGGTGATCGAATCGGAGGGTTTGGTGGCCAATGCCGCCGCGCGCGGCGCGCAACTGCTGACCGGCCTGCGCGCGGGCGCGACCAAGGCGATCGGTGATGTGCGCGGTCTCGGATTGCTGTGTGGCGCCGAATTCACCACCGCGACAGGCGAACCCGATACCGCGACCGCAGTCGCGGCCCAGCGGCTCGCGGTCGAGAAGGGGCTGCTGCTGCTCACCTGCGGCGCGTATATGAATGTGGTGCGAATGATCCCGCCGCTGATCGTGACCGATACCCAGATCGATGACGCGCTCGCGATCTGGTCGACCGTGCTCGCCGAACTCGCCACATGATCAGGAGGGGAGAACCGATGGCCCGCTACCTCACGATCACACTGACCAAGGCAGGCGTGAGCTGCCGAGCCCGGCTGCTCGATGCCGAAGCACCGCGGACCTGCGCCGCGGTGTGGGACGCGCTGCCGCAGGAGGGCAACGCATTCCACGCCAAATACGCCCGCAACGAGGTGTACACGCTGCTGCCCCGGATCGTGGCGGCACCGCGTCGGGAGAACCCGACCGTCACCCCCATTCCGGGAGATGTCTGCCTGTTCGATTTCGAAGCGTGGGAGATCGGCAACCCGGCCTACGGCTACGAGCCCGGCACGGCGGCGCACCACGAACAGGGCGCCACCGACCTGGCTTTGTTCTACGGTCGCAACAACTTGCTCATCAATGGCGATCTGGGCTGGGTGCCCGGCAATGTCTTCGCCACCATCGAAGAGGGTCTCGCCGATATCGCGACGGCCTGCAACACGCTATGGCTGCAGGGCGTCCAAGGTGAGACCCTGGCCTTCGCCCGCTGTGATTGATTTGCCGCGCCTGCGGCACGGCGTGTTCGCACGACTCGCTTCCTCGGGGCTGGGAGAGGCTTGAAAGGGGCGAGTGGCTAACCGAGGACGTATTCGGCGTAGCGGGCGAGCGCGAGGACCAGATCATCGGAGTGGCGCGGCCCGATGATCTGCAGGCCGACCGGCAGCCCGGCGGCGGTGGTGCCCGCCGGGATGCTGATCGCGGGTTGCTGGGTCATATTGAACGGATAGGTGAACGGCGTCCACTGCGGCCATCCGTCGAGCCCGCTGCCGGGCGGCACATCGTGCCCCGCCTCGAATGCGGTGATCGGCATCGTCGGGGTGATCAGCAGGTCGTAGGTGTCATGGAAGGCGCCCATGATGATACCGAGTCGCGCGGCTACCGCGCGGGCGTCGAGATAGTCGACGGCACTGATGGTTTCGCCGAGTTCCCAGACCGCGCGCAATCCCTGGTCCACCTTTTCGCGCGCGCCGTCCGGGAATTTCGCCAACATGGTCGCCGCACCGGCGGCCCACAGCAGTTCGAATGCCTCGCGCGGGTCCTCGAAGCCCGGATCGGTCGCGATGATCCGCAACTCGGCCTCGGCCAGCCGCCGCACCGCCGCATCCACGATCGCGGCGACTTCCGGATCGACCTTCGCATAACCGAGCGTCGGCGAGTAGGCGACGGTGAGCCCGCGCACCTCACGCGACATCTGGCCGCGAAAGGTGGTGACCGTGGGCGGCAGCGCGGTCGGATCGCGCGGATCGGGCAGCGACAGAATGTCCATGAGCAGTGCGGCGTCCTCGACCGTCCTGGTCATCGGGCCGGCGTGGGCCAGCGGACCGAACGGGCTCGCCGGATACAGCGCAACTCGACCGTGCGTCGGCTTGAAGCCGACAATGCCGCAGAACGCGGCCGGAATGCGGATGCTGCCACCACCGTCCGTGCCGACCGATACCGGACCCATCCCCGCCGCCACCGCGGCGGCGCTGCCGCCGGAGGAGCCGCCCGCGGTCGTCGTGGGATCGGCCGGATTGCGGGTGACGCCGGTCAGCGGGCTGTCGGTGACCGCCTTCCAAGCGATTTCCGGAGTGGTCGTCTTGCCGAGGAACACCATGCCGTCCTCGCGCAGCCGGGCCGCGACCGGGCTGTCCACCTGCCAGGGCCCACTCGGATCGACCGAGGTGCTGCCGCGCCGGGTGGGCCAGCCCTCGGTCAGGAAAATGTCCTTGATCGAAATCGGCACACCGTCGAGTAATCCGCGGGCATAGCCCGAATTCCAGCGCGCTTCCGAATCTTTGGCCTGCACCAATGCCCGATCCGGATCGACCAGGCAGTAAGCATTCACTTCGCCATCGCGCGCGGCGATGGTGTCGAGAATTGCCTCGGTCGCCTCGACCGGAGAAAGGGTGCCGGCCGCGTAGGCCGAGACCAATTCGACAGCGGTCATCGCGGCCGGTTGCGTATTGATGTCCGGGTTCATGGCAGGGCTCCTTCAGCCGGGCACGTACCCCAGCTCTTTATCGACCACGTTGTCCAACGGCCGGTCGGCGATCCAATTGTCGAAATTGTGGGTGAACGCCGCGACGACTGCGGTTCGCCAGCCGCTGAAATCACCCGAATTGTGCGGTGTAATAAGCACATTCGGCATATCCCACAGCGGATGGCGCGCCGGTAGCGGTTCCGGATCCACCACATCGAGTGCCGCCCCGGCTATCGATCCGGTGCTGAGTGCGGCAAGAAGGTCGTCGGTCACTACGAGTTCCCCACGTCCGACATTGACAAACCTGGCATGTGGTTTCATCGCGGCGAATGCCTTGGCATCGAACATTTCCCGGGTCTGCGGCGTCAGCGGCGCGACTGCGACGACGTAATCGGCGATGGGAAGTTCGGCATGCAGGTCGGTGCTCACGGTGCCGAAATCCGGGTCGATGGCCCGCGCGCGGCGGCCCACCGCTCGCACGGTCATTCCGGCGGCGCGCAACAATCGCGCGGTGGCGCGACCGATCGAGCCGGTTCCGACTATCAGAACGGAGGCGCCCGCAATGCGTTCGGATTCGCGGTGCCGCCATTCGTGCCGTTGTTGCAAGCGCAGCGATCCCGACAGATCCTTGGCGAAACCGAGGATCTGCCCCAAGACGTATTCCGCGATGGCCGTATCGAATACGCCACGTGTATTGGTGACCACGACCTCGCTTTCCCGCAGTTCGGGGAACATCACCGGATCCACCCCGGTCGAGCCCATATGCAGCCAGCGCAGCCGATCGGCCGCGTGCCAGGCGCCGGGAACCGCGCGAGTCAGGAAGTCGTAGACGAATAACGCGTCGGCGCCGCGCAGTGCGTCGGCGAGACCGGGCGCTTCCGTGTACCGCACTTCGGCTCGATCGGCCACCGTGGCCATGAGGTCCGAGTCGGGCACACTGTCACGATGCAGGACGGTGACAATCGGGCCCTGTTCCACATTGACACACTAAAATCACATCGTATGATTGTCAACAATCCGATCGTTCTCGGAGGTCCGACGGCTGAGCGCGAGAGGGGCCGCATTGGAACTCGGCTTGCCCGATATCGAAGGGCCCGTCGCACAACGGGGTATCGGGATCATCGCACCGTTCGACCTCGCGCTCGAACGCGAACTCTGGCGCTGGGCGCCGCTGGATGTCAGCCTGCACCTGGCCCGCACACCCTATGAGCCGGTGCCGGTTTCGCTGGCGATGGCCGAGCTGGTCTCCAATCCGGTACATCTTACGGCGGCGACGCGCGATGTGATGCACGTCGAGCCGGAAGTCGTTGCCTACCTGTGTACTTCGGGCAGCTTCATCAGAGGGCTGGCCTACGAGAAGTCACTGCGCGACACCATCTGCCGGGCCGGAGCGCTGGACGCCGTCACCACCTCCGGGGCCCTGGTGGAGGCGATCCAGCATCTGGATATCAGCAGAGTTTCGGTGCTCACCCCCTACGACGAAATCCTCACCCACAAGTTGCACGACTTCCTCGCCGAGGCGGGCTGCATCGTAATCCGCTCGGACCACTTGGGTTTGGGCGGCGGCATCTGGAAGGTCAACTACCGCACCATCGCCGAACGCATTCTCGGCGCCGACGACCCGCGGGCTCAAGCCATCTTCGTCAGCTGTACCAACCTGCCCACCTACGACGTCATCGAGCCGCTCGAACAGGCCCTCGGCAAACCCGTACTCACCGCGAATCAGCTCACCATGTGGGCCTGCCTGGGCCGGATGAAGCTGCCCATGACCGGTCCCGGTAAGTGGCTACTCAACGTTTTCTGATCGGAAGTAGAGGTATGCAGGCACCCACCGTCGGTTTCATCTACCCGGACCACGCGGCCGAGG
The DNA here is from genome assembly GCF_054065835.1 of Nocardia citri. Lineage (NCBI taxonomy): Bacteria > Bacillati > Actinomycetota > Actinomycetes > Mycobacteriales > Nocardiaceae > Nocardia > Nocardia citri. The sequence goes on along the minus strand of NZ_JBSUQM010000008.1, from coordinate 98,829 downwards.
ACGACTACCCGCTCGCCGCCTCGCTGCTCGGCGTGCGGTTGCCCGTCGCCCATATCTACGGGACCGATCTGCACGCCATTGCGGAGCTGCTCGAGCTGGGCAGTCCGGACAAGTTACGCCACGGCGCCGCCTTGCTCGCACCGGAGCGGCCCGACGCCGTCGTATGGGCCTGCACCTCAGGGAGTTTCGTGTACGGGCCGCAGGGTGCGCGGGATCAGGTGCGCGCGCTCGCCGCGGCCGCGGGGGTTGCGGCGTCGAGCACCAGCCTCGCCTTCGTCGCGGCCGCGCAGGCGCTCGACGTGCGCCGCGTCGCGGTCGCCGCGAGCTATCCGGACGAGGTCGCGCGGCTGTTCGTGGAGTTCCTGGCCGATGCCGGAATCGAGGTGGTCGCATGCGCCAGCGCCGGTATCGATACCGCCGCGGAGGTCGGCACCCTGACCGCCGCGCAGGTACGCGAACTGGCGGTCGCCAACGATCATCCCGATGCGCAGGCGCTGCTGATTCCGGATACCGCTATGCACACCCTCGGGGTACTGCCGGAACTCGAGGCGCGCTTGGGCAAGATTGTGTTGACAGCCAATCAGGTCACCATCTGGGAGGGTCTGCGGCTGACCGGCAACGCGATGGCGTCCGCGGTGCTCGGCTCCCTCTTCGCGGAAAGGCATATCCATGTCGGTCGTTGATTTCGAGCCGGTGAATCGGCAGTCGACGGCGGAAATGATCGCCGATCGGCTCCGCGAGTCGATCATGCGCGGCAACCTCGCCCCCGGTGCCCAACTCGGCGAAGCCGACCTCGCCACCCGATTCGGCGTATCGCGCGGTCCGGTCCGCGAGGCCATGCAGCGCCTGCTCACCGAGGGCCTGCTGTACAGCATCCGCAACCGCGGCATCTTCGTCATCGAACTGACAATCGACGACGTCACCGATATCTACCGTGCCAGAACCGCCATCGAAGGCGGCGCCCTCACCCTCATCCTCGACGGCCGCCGTGCCATCGCCTACACCGCCCTCGAACCCAGCGTCACCGCCATGCGCACCTGTGCCGAAAACGGCGACGCCGCAGGCGTTTCCGACGCCGACCAAGCCTTCCATGAAGCCCTGGTCGACAGCGCGGGCAGCCCCCGCCTCGTCCGAGCGGCCCGCACCTTGCTGATCGAAACCCGAATGTGCTTGGGCGCCTTACAAACAACGTACACCGACCTGCGCGAACAAGCCCAAGAGCACGTCGACCTGCGCGACGCCATCGGCTCGGGTCCGGTGCGCCGAGCGCGGACCCTACTGGTCGAGCACATGGACGACGCGGTCCAGCGCCTCCGTCTCCAATACCGCCTCGACGAGCAGGCGACGTAGTCGACGGGTCAATCCATCCGAGCCCGTCCATTGGGCAGACTCGGTCGCCGCGCACGCCTTTGCCAAAGCCGCGCACGCACTTCAACTTGCAACCATTCTGATCGACCAAGACATGCGCGAGGCCCTGACGCCCCTGCCTTGTCAGCGGCTCTGGCAATAAACAAGCCGACCAGCGTCCCGATGGGGCGGTTCCGTCAGGAGCGTCCCGCAGTTCCCACGCCGTTGTCGCGGGCTTCGATAGCCTTGACGGTCTTTTCGAAGGCGCTTTTCAAGACGCCTTTACCGATGGTCCCGACAACGACTCCGAGAATACGTCCTTTGAGGTTCTTTCCCTCGCGCACCACGACAACATCCACGTCGGTCGTCCCATCCGGCCGACGCGTGAAGGCATATGTGTGACCCGAGTGGCCGCCCCACAAGTTGGAGTCGGTGGTTGTCATGACCACACGGCCGGGATCCGACCAGTCGTAGTGCAGACGTTCCCAGATGCCGTGCGAGCCCTCGGTGACGTCAGCCTCACATCGGCCCTGGTCATGCACCTCGAGATAATTGTCGGCACTGTTGCCGAACAGTTGTGAGCGGCCGGGCCCGAAATCGGTGAGCGCCGCCACGAACTGCTCCGGTGTCGAGGTCGTCGTCTCGTTCAAGTGGATGGTGGACATTGTTTGCTCCTTCGCTTTGGGACGACTGCTTCAGGGCGGCGAGCCCGGGCGTGGCATCCGCAGCCGTCAATCCCCTGGGGCTGGCACAGCCTCGGCCTTGTTCCCGTCGACAGTGACGGCGCTGGTTCGACGCCAGGAATGAGAACGATCTGAGCGAGGGCGCGGTGGTTCCTACGATGAGCATGAACTTCGGCACATGTCAGCGCAAGGGCACGGCGCGAACCTTGGTCGAGCTGCGCACGCACCCGCGACCACTCGAACCAGCCGGACCGCCTGACGGGTAGCGAAGATCGGCAGCGGGCGACGATAATCGAAGAGTCGCGGTTCTGTCCGGGACGCCAGAAACCGATCGAGTGAGCCGACGATGAACACGCAGTTCGGCGCCATATCACAGCAGAATGGCGGGGAGAACGCGCAGGCGACGCGGACTGTGCTGGCCCAGGCGGTGGCCGATTTCGCGGGTGAGTGGGAGGCCGCGAGCGAACCGCCCGAACTGGCCGCACACCTCCCGGCCGTGGGTGCTTTGCGGCGATCTACGCTGATCGAACTCATCAAAGTGGATCTGCAGCATCGCTCGGTACGCAAACAGGCGGGCAAGCGCCTCGACGAGTACCGGGCCGAATTCCCCGAACTCGATATCGCCCCACTGCCTCCGGACCTGATCTACGAAGAGATCACCGCGCGCCGCCAACTCGATGACGATGTCGATCTCACCGAATACGTGCAGCGATATACCCAGCAGATGGCGCGGATCGCCGACCGCCTGGATGCCGATCATTCCCGGACCACATTGTTGGCCGATCCGGCCGCGCTCGCCACCCTCGACACCATCAATCCCGGTGCGACCGTCGACGATTTCGACATGTTGATCCTGCTCGGCCAAGGCGCATTCGGCCGGGTGTTCCTGGCGCGGCAGCGTTCGATGCAGCGGCTCGTCGCGGTGAAGATCTCCCATGATCGCGGCAGCGAGGGGCAGACGCTGGCCCAACTCGACCACGAGCACATCGTGCGTGTCTTCGACCAACGCCAGATCGCCGACCAGCATCTGAAACTGATGTACATGCAGTACGTGCCTGGCGGCACGCTACTCGGTGTGCTGCGGCTCCTGCATCGCACGGGAGTCGAGGGCAAGACCGGTCGGCTACTGCTCGACGCCGTCGACGAAGCGGCCACCAGCGGCGGGGTGCTCGAACCGCAGCCATCCCCCACCCGTAGCCAACTCGCACGGCTGAGCTGGCCGGAAACGGTTGCGTGGCTGGGCAGCAGACTCGCCTCGGCGTTGGATTACGCCAACCACGCCGGAGTGCTGCATCGCGATATCAAGCCCGCCAACGTCCTGCTCACCGTCGATGGGCAACCCAAACTCGCCGACTTCAACATCAGCTTCAGCCGTCACATACCCGGCGCCAGCCCCGCGGCTTACTTCGGCGGCTCGCTGTCCTACATGTCCCCCGAACAACTCGAGGCCTGCCATCCGACGATGGCCACCACCGCCGCCGACCTCGACACCCGCAGCGACCTCTACGCGCTCGCGGTCGTGCTGTGGGAACTGCTCACCGGCCGACGGCCCTTCGACGACGAATGCGGTGCGGGTGAATCGGATACCTCACTCGAGCGGATGATCGAACTACGCCGCCGGCCGCTCGGCGATCGGTTTGCCGCCGATATCCCACCGGACTGCCCGGCGGTTCTCCGGCATGCCCTGCTCACCTGTCTGTCCCCCGATCCGGCCGAGCGATTCGCGAACGGCGCCGAACTCGCCAACCAGCTCGACCTCACCCTCGACCGGGGCGCCCGCGACCTCGTCGATCCGCCGGCCCACACCATCCGCGCGAAACTACGGATGCGGCCGATGCCGGTGGTGACGCTGTCCAGCGTGCTCGGGCAGGTCCTCGGCGTACTGTACCTTTGGGCGCACAACGCACGGCTGCTCAACGGGGTACTCACCCCCGACGACAGCGCCCAACTCTTCCGCCTCACGGTTATGCTCGGCGTGATCGGCTACCCCATCGGCATTGCCGTGCTGCTGTACTGGTGCCGACGGGTGTACCTCGTGCCCTACGGACTGCGGCGCGGCAAACACTTCGACGACCAGACCCTCGCACACGCCCGCGCCGACACCCTGGCCTGTGGTGACCGCATCGCGATGGTCGCGTTCACCGGTTGGGCCTTGTCACTGCTGATCTTCTTGCCCGAATTGGGATTCCACGAGGACCTCACCACGGAATTCACGATCAACCTCGTCGCATCCGAGATCGTCGCGGCCGCGGTCGCGGTCGTGTACTCCTATTTCCCCGTCACATTCTTCGTGCTGCGCTGGTACTACCCTGGTTTGCTCGGCACCGGGCAGACCTTCCCCGACGACGCGGTACGGCTGCGACGGCTGGCCAGGCGCAGCCGGATATATCTCGGCATCGCCGCATCGGTACCGCTGTTCGGTGTCGCGGCCGGTCTGGTCTACCTCGATACAGCTCAGCAGCAGACGGTGATCGGTCCGACCGTCATCTTCTGCGCTGTCAGCCTTTTCGCATTCGTCGGCGCGCTGCGCATCTTCTACGCACTCGAATCGGACCTGTACGCCCTCGAACGGATCGTCGATCCACGATCCCACCGACCCGAGAAATAGCAGCCGGTAGAGATGTTGTCGGCGATTGCCGACAACAGGATCGACACGAGCAAGATCAGTATGGTGGCCGACAGCGCAAATTGACTGCAATAGCGCGCTCTTGCCGACACTCGGCGTAGCGGCACAAAAGAAATCCAGCCCACGAGGGGCGAGATGGACGAAGCGGTGATCTACCGAGACCGAATCAGGAGGCGGGCTTGGGCTGGCTCAGGTTCTGGACGCCGGTGATCACATCGATGATGTTGACGATGGCGTGGGTGCCGCCGTCGACAGCCGAACTGCCGGAGTCGAGCATCGCGGAACCGGAGGACGAGCCAGCCGAACCCGTGGATGAGCCGCCGTCGGCCGAACCCGAGCCCAGGCCCGCGGAACCGGTCGCGGGGGATTTGGCGGCGGAGGCGACCGCGACCGGGCCGAAGAACAGGGCGGCGGCGGAGACGGTGGTGACGGTGACGGCAAGGACCTTACGAGAGAACATGTACAGAGCTTCCTTTCGCATACAGATAACGACGCCATCACGGCGTGCACCACAAATGTTATGAAGAAGAAATCTGCAAATCCACTAATCTTGCTGTGCGAATAATCACGGTTAATAATGGGCTAACGGCACATTTTGTCGAGGTGAAACAATTTGATCTTAATCCCGGATGTGAATTCGAAGATCAAATTCCGTGATCAAATTCGGTCAATTTCTCGGACGGTGCCGCGTATCCGTATGCGGCGGACCCGATTTCGCAGGGGACCCTCGATCCCGGCACAGCGCGACCTCGAGCCGACGACGCGCTCGGGGCCCGCTGGCCGGCCACAGCCCGCGTCGAGATCACCGGTCAGCCCGTCGAGTGGATCGTGCCGCTGGGCGCTGCGGTCAGTTGTCGGGGAGATTGTTGGTGTCGCGTTGGCAGGTGAGGTCGGCATCGGGGAGGATGCCGTCACGGAAGTAGGTATTGACGACCTCGTTCACGCAATGGCTCAGGTTGGAGCCGAGGAGGCCGTGAACGCGGGTATCTGCCAGGGTGACCATTCGTGACGCTGTCAGGTCCTGGTGCAATGCAAGGCCCTCCTGGTAGGGGGTGCGGGTGTCGCGGGTTGCCTGCAGGATCAGGGCTGGTGTCAGGTTGTGCACGGCGGTGGGTGGCTCGACTGGGTCCGGCCAGAACGCGCATGCGGTGATGTTGTTGGCGAACGCGCCGAACACCGGTTGGGCCGCCCGGACGCTTTCGATATTGCGGCGATACCACGCCAGATCCCGGGGTGCGGCCTTGTCGCCGCACATGACCGCGGCCATGCCCGAGGCATCCAGTGGAACGGGGCCGCTGACTTTCGCTTTCAGCTGCTCCATGTCGATGGGCAGCCCGGACACTGCGTCAGCCAGGGTCCGCACGAGCCCGGCGAGGCTGGCGTTCTTCTTCGGATTCGACAACAGCGACAGCAGCATCATCGGAACGGTGTGTTCATCGATGAGATAGCCGTTGCCGATGACCGGATGCGCGGCGGCACGTCGGATCAGGTCCTCGACAAAGGCCCGGACCTGCGATCCGCTGTCGCCGAAGTGGTAGTCGGCGTCGTGGCGGGCCGCCCAGATCGCCCAGTCGTCGAGCCCGGCCTCGTTGACCGCACCCATGTCCTGGTACGTGCCGATCCAGTAGCGGTCCGGGTCGATGGCGCTGTCCAGCACGATCCGGTCACTGTGCTGAGGGAACATCTGGGTGTACACCGCGCCCAGGTAGGTGCCGTAGGAGTCACCGTAATAGTTGAGTTCGCGTTCCCCGAATGCGCTGCGGATGACATCCAGGTCACGGGCGGTATTGCGGGTGGTGATGGACCGGGCCTTCTCGGGATCGGGTACTACGCAGGAAGCCGCGAGCGCGGCGGCGAGGGTGGCGTCGCGCGCGTAGCCGAAGGCGTCGAAGCCGGCCGAGAACAACATGGTGGGCAGCGGCAGCGCACAGCTCATTCGGTCCGATCGGCCGATACCACGGGGGTCCATACCGACCAGGTCGTACTGGGCACGGACATCCGGTGTGAACCGATCCCGGAGGTCGGCAATCATGCTCAGGCCCGGACCGCCGGGACCGCCGGGGTTGGACAGCATGATTCCGCGCCTGCGGTCCGGGTCGGCGGCCGGGATACGCGAGATCGCGACGGTCAGCGTGCGGGAGTCCGGTCGGGTGTAGTCGAGTGGTACGACGACTCCCGCGCACTGAGCACCCGCGCCGTCGAGCACCGCGTCGTCACACGGCTTCCATTCCAGCTGCTGGTGGTAGAACGACTCCAGCCCAGCGGGGATGTCATCGACCGGATCGGCGTTTGCCGTTCCCACGGGCAATGTCGCAAATGCAGCTGCCGATATGACCCCCAGAACGAGCCATCGAACCCACATTATCGGCATCGCATCTCCTGCCCGAGACCTCCGTGTACGCATCCCTGATTCCGCCGCACAGCCATTTTTCGGGGTCTCGGACCAGCACCCTACTGCGGTTTGCTGAAACCGGCTCGGCGAGGCCCAGATTTCGACGATTGTCACCATGCTTGCGCCTGCCACATCACGGTTGAGCCTCCGACATCAGGTTTTGCGGGGAGCGCCGACGCGTATGGATCGCGGGCTGCCGCGATAGCGGCGTATGCCGATCAATTGCCCGCAATATCGGGGCCGAGTACGCGCGCTGATATCAGCTCGATCCAGCGAGCCTTCTTCTCCTTACCGGGCGGCCTCGACAGCTGTCGGAAACTTTTCAGCTGCGAACCGGAAATCGTTATGTTATCGTGACCCGAACCACAAGTGGTGTGGCCGGTTGGTGCGGGCCCAGAGTGCCTGCGCGTCGGATAGTCGGACGCGGGAGGCGTGATGGAATCCGGGAATATGTTGTCCACGTATTGGAAAAATGCTTACCGCACAGCGTTTTCGGCTACCGACGTGCCCGCTCTGCCGGTCGACGGCGCACCCTGGCAACCAGTCAGGTGGTGGCGGATCGGTCGGCACTGGCTTGCGCCTCTCACGCTCGCCATGATCATGCTGACGGCAGCACTGTCGATGCCCATCGCGCGAGCCGCAGTCGTACCCCCAGGCGACGATCCCTTTTATGCCGCACCCACCGATCTCGCGTCACATCCGAACGGCGCGGTGCTCGGGGCGCGGACGATCCCACTTCTCGGTCTGCCGATACCGGTGGCGGCGTGGCAATTACGGTACCGCACAACCGATTCCGAAGAGCATCCGCAGCTGGACGTGACAACGGTGCTGGTGCCACCGGCGCCCTGGAACGGGCCGCGGCCGGTGTTGTCGTACCAGGTACCCGAGAACAGTCTCGACACCCGGTGCGCGCCGTCGTCCACGCTGCGCGGCGGGCGTGACACCGATATGGCGAGCACTATGCAAGATGCGCCATTCATCGGGGATGCACTGCGCCGAGGATGGGCCGTCGTGATCAGCGATTACGAAGGGCCGCAGTCCCGACTCTTCGACGGCGTGACATCCGGGCGTGGAGTCCTGGACGGAATCCGGGCCGCACAGTCCTTCCCGCCGGCCGGCATCGATACCTCGAGCCCGATCGGCGCCTGGGGATACTCGAGCGGAGCCTTCGCCACGCTGTGGGCCACCCAGTTACGCGGGGAATACGCACCAGACGTGCGATTCGTCGGCACCAGCGCCGGCGGCATCCCCACCGATATCCCGGCCGTGGCACAACGCGCCGATGGCGCAGTGGGGGCGATACTCATCCTGCTCGGGCTGGCCCGCAATGAACCCGGCTCCCGGTTGGCCGACTTGCTGAACGACCGGGGCCGCCGCGCGCTGCTCGCCGCAGACACCTCCGCCTGCGGTGCGGATCTGGCTCAGAAATACGCCGACATTCACGTCGACGACTTGGCCACGGTCCCGAACCTGCTGGCGCAGCCCGCTTTCCGCGACGCCGCAAGGCCAAATGAACTCGGCCGCACCGCCCCCGACACCCCGCTATACCTGTACCACAGCGTCGACGACGAGAAGATCCCCGTCGCCGGCTACACCGCCCTCGTCGATACCTACTGCGCTCAGGGCGCCACCCTCACCGCGATCCACTCGCTGTTCCCGACGCACATCGGAGCCGCCGCGGGCGAAGCCATGGGCGGCATGAACTTCCTCGCCGACCGCTTCGCCGGCACCCCACAGGCCCCGGGGTGTGTGGTGCGGTAAGCGCCCGTCCGCCCGGTACCCCTCGCCGGAGATTTCCGAAACCCCTTCCGTCACACTCCCGATCGATGACCATCGGGCAGGATCATTGTCGGTGAGTCTGTCGTTGGTTGCCGATTCCCTTGCACCCCTGATGCGCTCAGTGGCGCCGAGCTAGGTATTACCCGCCGCTTCGCGCGCCGTGAGCGTCCAGGAGTTGCTGGTCGACGCCGGCGCCAGACGGCTGGAAGAGTACAAGCCCCGTTCACACCGGCGATGAAACGGGGTCCGTACCAACGCAACTCAGCCATTCCGCGCAATCCAGGATCTCGGCTACCGGGATGCAGCCCCACGATCCAGTGCCTCATCGGGCAACATACGGTAGGTAGGACGAGTGCTCCGTGCGCTCACATGCTCGTAGTGGGCCGCAAGGTACAACCCCGACAAGGTTGAAACGACACGCCCGCCTGCCGCCCGCTCGCTACCTCGATGTTGTCTCGATCATGAAAGGACTCCGACTGTGGAATCCGGCTCTCCTGTCGACCTGCGGCAGAATCAGCCGCACACCGCCCGAATGTATGACTACTACCTCGGCGGCAAGGACCATTACAGCGCGGACGAGAAAGCGGCTGAACAGGTCGTGGCCATCTGGCCAGGAGTGCGGGTGGCCGCGCAGAAGAACAGGATCTTCATCCATCGCGTGACACGATTCCTCGCCAACTCGGGCATTCGTCAATTCCTCGATATCGGAACCGGTATCCCGACCGAGCCGAATCTGCATCAGGTGGCCCAACAGGTTGCGCCCGACGCGCGAGTCGTCTATGTCGACAACGATCCGATCGTGCTCGTCCACGCCAGGGCATTGATGGTCAGCTCACCGGAGGGGCGTACCAACTACGTCTCCGCCGACGTCACGACACCCGAAAAGATTCTCAACGCCCCGGGATTGCGCGAGACACTGGACCTGACCCAACCGGTCGCGCTGAGTCTCAACGCCCTGATGCATTTCGTCCCCGACGAGCAGGATCCCTACGGAATCGTCGATGCGCTGATGGACGCACTCGTTCCCGGCTCGTATCTAGTGATGACACACGTCACGCCAGACTTCGATCCGACGGCGATAGCTACCGTGGTCGACATCTACCGCCGCAGCGGCCTGCCATGCCAAGTCCGAAGCCGAGACGAATTCACGCGGTTCTTCCAGGGACTGGAGCTGGTCGATCCCGGTGTAGAGGTGCCGCACCGCTGGCGCCCGGAGGGGATCGCACCCCCGAAGATAATGGACGCGCAGGTGTCCGCCTACGCGGGCGTTGCACGCAAGTAATACACCTCGGCCATCCCCGGACCATCGAGGACGCGCTCGACCGGCTCACCGGCGCGGATACTGCGCCGGGATCGATCATCGCGACGCCCGACGCGGCATAGCCGGCGCATCGGGCGTCGGTACTCCGTGGCGCCGGGGCCGTAGTTGGACCAGTACTGCAGCATCGGTTCACTCGCTAGTTGCGTCGAACTCTGGGTGATGACGAGTGCGTCGCGCGATAGCGAGTACCGCACTCCCGCGTTCGTCACGGCGAACCCGGTCTCGGTGCGTACCGGGTCGTCGATCTCCACCGACGCCCCGTCGCTGAGACGCACTCCCTTGTAGTACAGGCGACCGACTCCGGTTTCACAGATCGCGACGAGCGACTGGGTGGTGCGTCCGATGGCCACCGCCGGATTCGTGGAGTTGCAACGCGCCCCCGAAACACCCACAAACCCCTGACTATCGGTGCCCGACGACTGCGGAAGCGGAAGGCTGGCTGTCGGGTGAGCGGGGGACGTGGTCGAGCTCGTCCATTTCGGATTCGACATGGTTCTTGGCTGCCGCCGCGCGCGGTTCGAGCGGGTCCTGAGGACTTTCGATCACAAGAGTTCTCAGGTTGCGAATGTCTTCGAACGCAACCTTCAGCGCTCGTGGCTTGCCGCTCTTTCCGTACCGGCGGGCTCAGAATCCAAACCGTTCGACATGCTGCGAACAGGGATGCCCGCGCCAGAGTGAAGTGTGCGACAGGCCGATAGCCGACTGCGGGCACGCTTTCCACCAGTAGCCCGAGATTGTCCGTCGCGGAGATCATCCCTTGCCAGGCCATGTTGCTTACTGGCCGCTTAGTCCGATGAATCCGATCATCCCCATACAGGGCACTGGCCGGTGCCGGCGGCTGCAGATCTCGCAGCCACTCGTGCCAGGAAGCAACGGCAGTCCGCACGCGCTCGACGCGAGCGGCCCACGCGGACTCCGAGTCGGAAGGACTGTTCACGAGGAGAAGACGCTAGTCCTGCTGGCGGACTGTCGCATTGGGCTTTCGGTACACACTCGCATGCCGCCTATCGCGCGGTTGGCCTGGATGCGCGCTCATGGTTGCTTAGCCCGTTTCCCATGGATGCACCACCACACCGCGCCAGCGATCGTCAACGCGGAGGAGAGCAGGAGTACCGCTGTGCCGTATCTGAAGTCAGCTCCGGTGATATGGCTGCGGGAGTCAGTCCATATCAGGATGAAGGCGACCGTGGTGGCGAACACGGATCCGACGACTTCGATGCATGCGAGGAGAAGTAAAGCTGCAAGCTTTTGCGGGGTCTGGACTCTCTCGAACATCAGACACGCGGTGAGGAGCAGCAGAACCGCGCCGATGAGCAGCACCCAAACGCCTGGCGTGCCGAACTGACGCGACCCCATCAGCGAGTACGTTGCGTCGAAATGGGGGTCGTGCGCCAGTGGGAGAAAGAGCCCGAAAAGGACTCCGAGACCACCCAACCCCACTATCGCTCGGCCCAAGCTGCGCCCTGCTACCTCGTCACTGGGGAGCTCGGGCAGCGTATGCACAGCCGCGGACTCATCGTTGCTCGACATGGTGATCGAGTCTGCCAGCTGGTTGGTCTGTTGCCGAGTTGTATTGAGCGACGAAAGCTATATCTATTCAGCCCAATTGCGACCCACCGGTCTTGTCTAGGACATGAACGAACGTCCGCATACGCCGCATGGGGCGCTGTACGCGGCGGCCGCGCGGCACGCCCAAAGATCAACGGACCGAGATCATCTCGATAACCGCGCAAACCGAACTTCCGGAACTGCCAATTCGGGACGGATAGGCATGGAGGCATGTGCACCCGCTGCACAGTCGAAGGCCAGGCGACACTCGATTAGGTGTTGCCCGAGTCGAGGACAGCTCTACAGAACCTCGATCTGCGCAGGCTCGGGCAGCGCCCGTGGGCGCACATCGGTATACCAGGCGTACTCGATTCCGCTGAGCCTGCCGTTCTCGACCCACAGGATGACCTCACCGACAGGTGGCCCGTTCCGGTCCGTGACCGCTCCGCTGGCAAAGATCCCGTCCGTCGATCCGGACGTTGGCACCGCACCGGGCAGCACCGACAGGTCAACGCTGGGCGAACCGACACCCCAAGTCGCGACGACCTGCGCGAACGGGATCTGCGACAGGAACTCACCCGCCCCGGCGGCACCGGAGGACAACAGCTTGGTGACGACACCGGACTCGAGCTCGGTGAGCGCCCGCGGCTGAATCGGTGTGGCACTCATCAGCCCTCCTGGTAGGTGGTGTTACTTGAACCGCTTGATCAAGACATCGGCCGGGTTCGGTAGCGACACTGGGCACTGGTCTGTGTGCCACGCGTACTCGAGCCCGTGTAGAAACCCATCCTCTGCCCAAAGGGTGATAAATCCAGTGACGGTCCCGCGCTCGGTCACTTCACCGGATACCGGCAACTCGCCATCTTCAAAGCTCGACTTTGGCGCATCGGAAGAGACATGCAGATAGAGACTCGGCGACCCGTCGCTCCACTTGGCAGCCACTCGAGTGTGCGCGATTTGTGATACGAACTCACTCGCACCGGGAAAGTCGACCGACAACAATTTCCGAATGATTGACTCTTCCAACGAAGAGAGCGGGCGTGGCATTGTCGATGTTCCATTCATATTTCCTTACCTTCCAAAGCGTTAGGGAATGTATGCCGTACTGATCTTGAATACACCGTCAATCATCGCGCCGCGTAGATGTATCGTATGCCCATCTATTGTTCGCACCAAAGCATTGCCCGGCCCATAGACCCCTTCGGGAACCCCCTGAACACTCTCAATCAATTTTCTCATAGCTTGTTCCCGGCTACCGGATTGCTGGACAAATTCGTCTAGATTATGCTTCGAATAGTCGAATACATGTTTCATCGGTTCGTCCTTGAGCGCGTAGTCAAGCGAACTCTTCAACTTGTCGCGCGCGATCCTGGCGATATCGGCCGTGCGCTGCGCCATGAGGTCGGCGATGCGCTGGAGCGCCGCCCGTCTCGCGACGAGATCCTCGCCGGTTTCGGTCACCTTGTCGACGAATTTCGCTAACCGTTTGGCGGCAAGCACCCGGTCGACATACTTCTTCATCTTCAGCGCGAGCTTGCCCGCTTTGGCGGCGGCGATCGCCGCAGCACCGAACCCGGCCGTCAATGCACCCGCTACCACGCTGAGGACGACGGTCTCGGCGATTTCCTGCGCGAGATCCTTGGCGAGATCGACCAGCAGCTGGCCCAATTGCGTCCGGAACTCCAGAATCGCGGAGCGATGGTCGCGGCAGGATTTGGCGAGGTCCTTGTAGAGGGTGAGCACGCCCTCGGCGGACGCCTTCAGCTCCCGGATGTCCTCGTCGACATGGGAGGCATCGGGAGCGGTTTCGCTCTCGAATGTCTTCGCCAGCTGGTCCAGCAACGTCGGCAGGTTGCCCACCCCCGATTCAGAGGAGGCGAGCTTGTCCCATGCATCGGCGGCGGTCTGCAAGTGGTGGGGTTCCCCGTCGGGCATCGACACGCCGAAATCCTCGAGCGCCGACACCGCGAACCCGACATCGTCGAACAGGCCACTACCGGGCCCACCTGCCGAGGGCGGCGGTGTCACGCATACCGACCATACCGGTAACAAATCCGCTCGTTTCGTCGGTTCCGGTCGGCCGGCTCCCGCAACGTAATCCGCGAGAGCGTGGTTGTAGCCGAGCTGACTCAGTATGCCCGCGTAGTTGCCCATCGCGGTGACGAGCAGCTCGGTCATGCTCCTCGCCGTGGTGACGGTCGAATCATAGGACGTGGCCCACGCTTGGGATTCGCCCACATTGCCGCCCATATTGGCGGTTTCGCTCAGCGCGGCGATCTGTGTGGAGAAGATCCGCTGGCACGCGGTGGCGTACGAATACAGTGTCTTGCCAGCCGAGGAATACACCGCGGGATCGACTACCAACGTTGTCATCGAGTCCTATGACCTGCCCAGGATCGCAAGATTCGCGGCGATGGCGGCCGTGTACCGGTCGTGCGCATCCCGGACGGCTTGGCGCATAGTGTCGATACCCTCGGAAACATCGGTCGCGCCGGTGTGCCACTCGCGAAAAGCCTCGGCCTGCGCATCCGCGGCGGCACCGTTCCAGTTCTGCTGCACCGTGGAGATGCGCTGCTGCAACCCGTCGAGACTTTCGTTGAGGAAACCGATGAACCCCGAGACCCGGGCAACCATTTGTTCGAGCTCGTCGAGATCGACACGGAAAGGCTGTGAGTTCTCGACCATCACAACTCCGGAAGGTCCAGCGACCCGGTGAACGCGCGGGTGGTGTCTGCCCGTGTCCTGTCCTGATCGTCCAGGGTCTTGCTCGTGACACCGAGCAGTTCGGCCATATCGGCCAGCGCGTCGAGGATGGTGTCGGCGCCCTGCTTGGTTTCTGTCCAACCCGCGCTGAACGAATCGGCGGAGGTGCCGCGCCAATTGGACAGCAGTGCTGCGATGTCGGTGTCGATCGAGTTCAGGCCGTTGACGAGCGATTCGGCGACCTGCTGGACGTACCGGCCGGCGTCGGCGACTTCGTCGGGGACCACCGCGAAATCGTTGGGGGTCGAGCCGGGTTGGCCTGTCATGCAGCCTCCTCGAACGTTGGTGCGGATCAACAGGTTAGACGCGAGTGGGTATTGGTCGTTTCCCTGGTCGGGATGTGCCTTCGGTCACGCTATGGACGGTGTAGAAATGGGCAGTCTTGTCGTCACATGTCGGAGTGGCGTTCGGGTTCGATGCAAATCGTGGTATACAAGCACAAGACCCCAGATCCCCGCCATCACTGTTAGCGTCGCGGCGATACCGAGTAGTGCGATTGCGAATGACTTCACGGTTTCCGGCCCCCACAGCTTGCTATCGATAGCTGAATCTTATTGCGGCTATGGTGATTATGACTGATTCTGTGCCAGCCACCTCAGCTTTCGGCTCCGGTGATCAGCGCGTGGTCACACATGACGACGGCGCGCGAACTGCATCATTGGACATGCGCGATGTCGCGCACTGGTCTGGTATCACACTCGAGCTCGATGAACCGTTCGTCGCACCACCAGAAGCCGCCCTCCTCGGCCGCGAACAGCGCAAGCTCGTGTCCGATCTCATCTGCGCGTTGGCCGCGACGAACCGACATCCCCGGCCCCCATTGAAGATCAGACGAGCCGGGTGGTCGCAACATCGACAGATTGCAAGCAATAACAATCTATTCCACTGTATGAGCGCGTCACAAACCGCGTAATTATCTGCCTCCCAGTAGAATTGGAGTGCACACGTCGGGCTAGCACCCGGAATTGATATCTACGGGAGTACAAATGAATAATCGCGCTGTCGCGCGCGGAAGGCGAGGATGCCTGATGCCGCGCGAACGAATCAAGCCCGGACGGCACGGGAAGATCGCAGTCACTGTCGTTCGGGATGCAGCCGGAAAACCGATCCGGCACATAGCAAAGACCAGGCTTCGCGACCTCGATGGTGCCCTGCGGAAGGTGGAAGCGACCGGGAAATCTAAGAGCAAGGCGATAGCAGCGCTCGAGGAAAAGTTGGCCCTGCGGGCCGCGCCCTCGAAGTCCGAAATCACGGCGGATACGCTCGTGCACCGCCTTGCCGAGCGATGGCGGATAAAAGTCGAGCGCTCCAAGCTATCGGCGAACACCAAACGCCGATACGGGGAGATACTGGACCTCCACATCGTCCCCAGAATCGGCAAGCTGACCATCGCCGAGTGCACCACCCAGGTGCTGGAAGGGTTACTCGAAGACATTGCCGATGAGGTGGGCAGGCCGACCGCGAAACTCGCGAAGACGTGCTTGTCCGGACTGTGGACGCTCGCAAGCCGATACGGCGCCAGTGCCGGAAATATCATCAAACTGCTCGCACCGATCCAGGTCGAAGACAAACCGGTTGTGGCGTGGTCGCTGAACGAGGTGCAACGCATCCGCAGCGGGCTGCGTAGCGACAGGCGCGCCGTCGCGAACGGTATCGCCGATCTCGTCGATACCGTCGCGAACGGTATCGCCGATCTCGTCGATCTCGTCGATCTACTGTTGGCCACCGGATGCCGAATCGGCGAGACGATGGCGTTGAAGGGGAAACACCTCGACCTCGACGCCAACAAGCCCACGGTGCTCGTTGAGGGGACCGTCGTCCGTATACGCGGCGGCGGGATGATCATCCAACCGCATCCCAAGGGTGGCCCGAACGGTAAACGCCGACTTCTGCTGCCTGAGTGGGCCGTAGAGAGACTGACCGCCCGCCGCGACCTGATACCGCATGAGCCCGAAGATCTCGTGTTCCCCTCCCGAGCAGGGACCCTGCGCGATCCTCGCAATGCCCGCAAGCAACTACAGCGGGCACTCGGCCGCATCGGAGTCACAGGGATACCCCAGAACCCCCATGCAGCACGCAAGACCGTCGGCACGCATCTGGCCGAAGACGCCGATGGCGGACAATCCGATATCGGTGTCGCGGCCGCCCAACTCGGCAACACCGAAGCGGTGACACGAAGGCACTACGTCCAACGAACCCACCAAGGTCCGGACGCCAGGAATCGCTTCGCAGCCTTCGCTCTGCCAGACGAGCAAGACGGGACGGCCACGACGAGCCGAACGTGCCCCTCGAGAGCGACCAGAGACGCCCGGCGTCGGTCACCACGGGATAGCAAACAGCGAGCTCTCGATGCCCTGGTCGGACAGGGTGTCGGGAGGCGGAGCGAGCAAGATGTACTCGCAATTTGAAAAAGGTGAGTAAGTGGTGACCTGGGCGGTCAAAGCACAGCCCGAACCTCGACTGCAAGCCCCTGACCAGGGGGTTTGTGGGGCGGGCGGGGCTCGAACCCGCGACCAATGGATTATGAGATCAAACACTCCGAGCACTGTCCTGACCAGGCAACATCCTGGTCAGGGGTATGCAAAATCGTAGAATACATTGCTGTCGGACGACGGTTCGGATGATCTTTCTATGCCTTCAAATGGCAAAGGTTCAATCCCAGTATCGCGCACCACCTTTTCACCAGATCAGACATCACGGGGTCGGACCATCCCGCGTGCGCGGGGCCGATCGGGACACTCCGCCAGCGTCGGAATAGTCGGGTGGACCATCCCCGCGTGCGCGGGGCCGATGTCGTACATCGTGTGGCGTCCCGGTTCTGTCGGGGACCATCCCCGCGTGCGCGGGGCCGATCAGACCGCCGTTCGACGAGTCGCTCGTGCCGTTCGGACCATCCCCGCGTGCGCGGGGCCGATCCAGCATGTGTTGACAGTGGGGGGCTGTTATCAGGGACCATCCCCGCGTGCGCGGGGCCGACACCGAGCAGGGACAGGCCAGAGTCGAGCATCTCGGACCATCCCCGCGTGCGCGGGGCCGATGGATGGCAAGCCGTGATCATCGACTCCGAGGTAGGACCATCCCCGCGTGCGCGGGGCCGATTCGTCAGCGACGTGGTAGACGTCGCGCAGATAGGGACCATCCCCGCGTGCGCGGGGCCGATGCATCCTGCAACGTCACCAGATCATGCATATGCGGACCATCCCCGCGTGCGCGGGGCCGATCTGTTATTGGAGATGACCACGCAATATCCGGCAGGACCATCCCCGCGTGCGCGGGGCCGATCTCGGCCAGCCGCATGAGCGCTGACTCCAGGTACGGACCATCCCCGCGTGCGCGGGGCCGATACTTGTTCACCTGCTGGTTTTCCCGCCGGGACCGTTGTTTTTATTCACTTGGATCGCCGACGGGCCGACAGGATCAGGCCGTCGAAGTCGATGGGGCGCCAGCGTTCGCGGCCCGCGGTGCGGACTGTCCAGCCTTGTTCGTTGGTGGCGGGTTCGACCATAACGGCTTGGCCGTCGCGGACGCGGTCGGCGAGCAGTTCCCAGAGCCGGTCGCGGATGCGGCGGCTGGGGTTGCCGACGAAGACGCCAGCGTCGACTTCGACGAGCCATCGGGTGAGATGTCCTCGCAGGCCGGGGGATACGGCGATGAGCACGACCACAGTCATTGCCTCACCAGTCCACGGGGTGTTCGAGTTCGGGACCGGTGA
This sequence comes from Nocardia citri, assembly GCF_054065835.1. Taxonomy (NCBI): domain Bacteria; kingdom Bacillati; phylum Actinomycetota; class Actinomycetes; order Mycobacteriales; family Nocardiaceae; genus Nocardia; species Nocardia citri. The sequence continues at coordinate 80,658 of NZ_JBSUQM010000008.1, read as the reverse complement.
TCGAGATGTGGCCAGTGCCGAATCCGGGTGAGATGAGGTCGGCGTCGGGGTTGATTTTGGCCCAGTTGGTGCCGCCTGCGACCGAACCGGTCTTCTCGTCCCAGAGCCTGGTCGCCTCGCCGGTGTTGTCGGGGTCGGTGTCAACGGCAAGCAGGGCGATCACGTCGTCGACGATCCGGCCGAGCAGCCGGGTTTCGGTGATGCGGTCGCGCAGGCCGACGCGGGCGTCGCGTTCGTCGGTCAGTCCGTCGGCGGCCAGGTCGAAGGCGAGTGGGATGGAGTAGTCGGCTTTGTAGAGGTCGGCAATGTCGAGGACGAATGACAACGCCGAGCCGGTGTGGACGAATCCGAGGCCGGGGCTGGCGCCGAGGCCGGTGATCACGGCGTGGCAGATCCCGTAGAGCGCAGCGTTGGCGGCCGACAGTACCCGGTTGAGGTCGTCTCCGGCTGCCTGGGCGTCACCTGCAACGTATTTGCGGCCGTGCCACGCCACGCCGGTGCGTTCGGAGTGCTGCTTGTACAGCCGCCGCACCCGGGTTCCTTCGCGGCCGCGTAGCTGTTGCATCGTGGCTTCGGAGACGTCCTCGCCTGGGAATCGCATCCCGTACATGGCCCTTGCCACGCGCAGGCGTTCCTTGGGGCGGGTCACCAGGTGCGCCTGGCGCATCAGCAGGCCCGCTCCCCGGGACGGCCCGAGCCCGGCGGCATACATCCGCACGCCGTGCTGCCCTATCCAGCAGATCGCGGTGCCCGAATCACCGAGCAACGCGACCGCAGCGTGGGTGATGCGGGTGCCGGGGCCCAGCAGCAGTACCGCGATCAGCGCGGCCGGGATGCGGACCGTCTCGCGTTTGTTGATCACGGTGACTGCGTTCTCGTCGCGGTCAACGTGACAGCGTTCGACGTACACACTCGACACCCGGTCTTCGAGTCGGTGCAGGTCGTGGGGATGTGCTTTCCACCAGATGTCGGCCATCAGGGTGTCCGCAGCGGGGCTAGGGTCAGCAGCCCGCAGCCGTAGGCTTTCGCGGGCCCGACACCGTCGAGCAGTGCCGTAGTGAGGCGATCGGGGTCGCTCACCTCGAGCCGTCCTTCGAAGGTAACCGGATGCAGTGTCACCGGGTGTCCGGAGCTTCGCTGCCGAGTGTGGTCCTTTTTGCCGAAGGTCAGGCGGTTACGGGTCACGATCCGGATGTCGGGGGCGACGGCGGTCTGCTCAGTTCCGGCCACCAAGTGCGGGTCGTCGATGGCCGACGCGGACAGGTCTGGGGCGGCGGGAATGCGGAATCCCCATTTCTCGGTGCGGCCGAGGAACCATCCGAGCTGTGCTGCGGCAGTGCGGTGACCGATCCGGAACGATCGCCGCCCGCCGGAGGCGGTGTAGTCGGCTTGCGTTTTGGTGCGCTTGTCCGGGGTGGAGGTGTTCTGCACCGGGTTGGCGGTGACGCGGAAGGCGTAGGTGTCTCCGGCGCGGAGGCGACCGAGCAGCGGCTGGTAGTCGGCGACGCGGGTATGTTCACCGTCGGCGGAGGGCCATCCGGCGGATTCGACCAGGTGCGACCAGTCGGGTTTAGTGCGGGTCAGCACGAACAATTCCGGTCGGTAGGGGTTGTCGGTGTCCAGTCGCCACAGGACCCGTTCGGCCAGAGGGTCGCCGGGGATGCCGTGCAGGACCGCGCTGCGCATGGCGCGTGGGTTGCCCAACAGGGGTTGGGCGGCGGCGCGGCGCGGGTTGATCCGGATGCGGGACAGGTAGGTCATGTGCTCACCACCCCAACAGCGCGAACGGGTCATGGCCGGGTTCGTCTGCCGACGGTTCGTCGGGATTGTCGAATCCGCTGGGTATCCGGATCGACAGGTGCCGGACGCGGCGATCGGCGAACTGCCGGGACCGGGGGTCGAACGAGACCGGGCTGTCGTGGCGGACATCGCCGCCGGCGGTGTCGTCGAGGCTGACCGGCACGTCCACGAACGCGGGCTTGTGTTTGCGGCGGCCCTGCAGCTGCTCGCGGGTGCGTTCGGAAGCGATCCACGGCTGCGCTGCCAGCACGTCCAGCAGCGGTGCCCGGTGCACGCCGAGGGACAGCGGCTGTGTGGGTGGGCAGCTGCGTCGTCCCAGGGCGAGCGGGAACGCCGGGCGCCGCACCGCCCGCTCGAGCTCGGTGATCAGAGCACGGGCACCTTCGACCCCGACCAGGAACGCCGCGTCCTGCAGGTAGTAGCGGGTCGTGATGTGGGTGTATTTCGCTGGGCCGGTGGGTTTCTGGATCCCTTTGGTGTTGACCCCGGACTGTTTGAGCGGCACGCCCCGGTAGTCGCTGACGGTGTGGTAGTCGCGTGCGAGGGTGCCGGGCTGGTCGGCGCGCACCCCCATAGTGAGCGCAGCGAGGTCGGTGAGGTCGGCACCCCGGGCGCGACCCAGTGCGGCGGCCACCAGCCCCACGACGCCAGATTTGGTCGGTTCCGGACGGGTGTCGCGCCGGTTGAACCGGCTGGCCTCACCCCAGGATTGCAGTGGCCCGGCCAGGCGCAGCAGCAGCACCGCGGACTCGGTGGACGGCTCGTTCATCCGGCGACATACCCCCGCAGCTGCTCACGCAGACGGGCCCGCAGTTCGGGGAAACTCACCGCGGCACCGAACACGTCGGTCAGCTGGGACGCGACATCGCCGCTGAAGCCGTGGCTGACGGCGGTGTGGGCGGGCTTGTCACCCCATTGGGCGATGCTGCGCCGGTGTTCGTCGGCCAGCCGCAGCGCGGACAGCTCGGCGATCCCGCCGCGCGGGGCCGCCACCGGCTTCTCGAACGCCGAGACCAGGTTGACCGGTTGATCCTCCCGGACCACGACCGCGACCAGCGACGGCAGGGTGCGGTGGGCGAAGGAGTTGCCGTACCCGGTGGGGATCGAGCGGGCGAAGCAGTCGACGAACCGATCGATCGCGTCGAGCACCGCCTCGGCTTCACCGAGGTTGACCCGCAGCTGATCCACGCCGATCGTCGCGTACCGGTAAAGGGTGGCGGAGTTGAACCCGATCGTGCCGATCATCCCGGCCCCGGTTTCCTCGCGTTCGTTCTCGTCGTCGACCGCGGTGAAGTAGTCGAATTCGAGTTCGGTGGCGTGCGTGGACAGCGCGTGCGCGACCTGCACGGCCGCATCGACGTTCAGCGCCGGAATGTCGGCCACCATGCGCCCGAAGATCGCTACGTCGACCGGATGCCCCGCGGCGAACTGTTCGGCGACCGGGAGCGGCTTGACCGCGTCGGCGAGGGCCTGGTCGTCGAGCCCGTCCAGTTCGGCGGCCTGCCCGGCGACCAGCTCGACGATGGCGTCGAGCTGACGGTGTCCGACGAACATCAGATAGGCGAGATCACCGGCCTTCTTCCCAGGCTTGATCCCCAGCACACCGGTCAGCGCGGCCCCCAGCCGGGCCGCGCGATCGGGCCCGAGACCGGTGCGCTTCTCGATCCGCCCGCTGAGCTCCTCGGCGATCTGCTTGGTCCGGGTGCCCAGCTCGGCCTGCGGCACACGGTCGGCGAACCGCTTGCGAGTGGCGCGTTTCCACGCCTGCGACGACACCCGCGAGCGCCGCACACCACCGAACTGCGCTTCCTTCGGGTTGCCTTGATCGTCCCGGTTCAGGTTGGCCGGGGGCACGCTCTGCACGATGTGGATGTCGACGAACGCGCTATCGGTCATGATTCTTCCTTGTTCGAGGTGTTGTCGGTCAGGTCGGTCGATCGTTGCTTCTCGTCGTCCCACCGCTGGTAGCCCTGCGCCCACGTCTTGCGCACCCGCTGACGGCCCTCCGGCCACGGCCACGCCTCCAGATCCCCCATCAACCGGTCGTAGTCCAGCGGCTGATGGATATCCCGCAGCTGCGTCACCAGCCCCCGCAACCGGCCCAGCAGCGCGGGAACCGATGTCGAGGTCACCAGCGCGCTCACACGACGATCGACCGCGTCGGCGCTGCGCCGATCGTGGCGGCGCAGGACCAGCAGCGCGGACCCCAGCCCCACACCGTGGCGGTGCATCGGGGTCTGCTGCGACTGCTGGTGCAGCCCGTAGAAGGCCAGCGCGGCGTGCTCGGCTTCCTGACCAGGGCTGGCCGCCCCGAAACGTTCGAGTTCGGGATCGGGCTCCACGGTGTAGAACGGCCACATCTTCGGCACCGTCAACGCCGGGCGGCCCAGCCCCGCACGCAATGCCGCCAACTCCGCACCCGGCGGGGAGGCATCCTTGACCTTCCAATCGCCGTCCTTGTCGAGGTGCCGTTTCCAATAGCGTTGTGTCACAATGTCATCCCTTGTCCGCCCCGCCGCCCGCCTCAGCGGCGCGCGGCAGGATCCTCTTCACCGCCGCATCGAAGGAATTGGCGGCCAGACCGAGTTTGTAGGGGTATTTCTTCGAAGTCCCGGTGCGTCCGAGGAACGCCGAGGCCGGGACGTTGAGCAGCGGTGCAGCTGTCCGTCGGGTCGCTCGGGCAGCGAGGATCTCCCACGCCAGCTGCCCCGCCTCGAGCTTGCCGGGGTCGTCGGCGTCGGCGCTGACACCGGCCAGCAGGCGCCGCACGAGCGGATCCAGCGCGTAGTACAGTTGCTCCCCTGGACGCTGCCCCTTGTTCCACGGAATCGGCTCGGTCCCGGATGCCTGACGCAGCTCCGCCGACAGCTGGTTGATCGCAATCGCGAGCTGCTCGGCCTGCTGAGCGACCTCGACCACCAGGTCGTACGCCTCGCCCTGACCGCGTAACGCCGCTACCGGCAATGGGATCGCGTCGTGGATCAGGTCCTCCACGACCGCCGACTGGTTGCCGTACTCGATACCGACCGCCTCCACCCGCAGCGGGTAGCTCCGATCGATCAACCCGCGCCGCTCCAGCGCGGCGAGTTGGACGAGCAGTTCGCTCGTGCGCGTCGACACCGTCTTCGTGTCGGTATTGCCCGCTTCCAGCGCCAGCAGCGCGCGCACGCCCTGCCACACCGCCCGGCCCGGCACATGTCGTAGCGGCCTCGCTGAGCGCACCTGCGGTGTGTCCTTCGCTGGCTTGTCCAGCCGCCACGCGGTATGGGTCTCCCAATCCGGAGTCCCGTCACCCAACCGGTCACCGGCCGCGACGATCACCCGATCGACGACCGTCCCGGCCTCGGTTGCCGTCGGGAACAACCGGATTCGGCGCGCCTGCAACGTCCACAGATCCAGCAGGCCATCGGGGGTGTAGGTGGCCGACCACTGCGGCCCCCCTGCCCACCTCGGGTCGCCCTCATCTCGTCTCCACTGGGGCGTGCCGAGTCGATCCTGCACGCCCACAGGTGTATTGAGCATCAGCGTGTCGTAGAGCGTGACCCCGACCGGCATGACGACACCCAGATTCCCCAGTGGCCCTGTCGGATTACCTGAGGTCTTCCCGTTTTTGACCCGGTCGTCACCGACGACACCGGTTTTGATCGCCGCGGTGTCCCAGGCATGTGTGTGCATCAACCAGCGCGCAGCAGCACCAACCGGCAACGCGAGAGGGTCCGCCTCCGTATGGGAGGCGAAGAACGGCACGTTGTTGCCGGTCGGCTGCGTCGCGACCAGCAACGCCGCACCCTTCGTTTCCCCCTTCGCGGTGCGCAGGCCGGCTACCTGCGCGAAAGGGCGTTCGAGATGGAACAGGTTGAAGCGACCGGACCACTGGCCGAGATAGCCTGTGAGCCAATCGAGTTCGTCTTTGCTGAACCCACCCCGCTCGAACCGCGCCTGCCAATCCTTCAGGGTCGGCGGGGACCCGAGCGCGTCCATCGTCAGCGGCAGCAGCAGATGCCTCAGCACGGCCGCGAACATGGTCGGCACTTCGAAGACCACATCGACGATCTCGTGGCTGCGTTGCAACGCCGGCCAGACCGGCAGGGACTCGGCGGAACCGTCACGAAAAACGCAGGGCAGCAACGGCACTTCGTGCAGAAGATCTCCCCCGTATGCCATCGGACTCCAATCCATGAATGCTGTACGTGTAATCCAACCCCATCGGGGGTAACCTTAGCTCACCGGGCATAGTGCTGTCAGAGGAACTGGTACGCAATCGATCCCGCGTTCGTGGGAATGGTCCAGCTGTTCGTGTGGACTACCGGTTGGCCCCGCTGTGCGGGGTTCGGATCGGTGGGGCTCGGTCGAGCCCCACCAATTCATTCGACGATCAACCCGAGTTCGTCGTCGTAGCGCACACTTCGTGACCCGACAGTCGCCGCGTCACCGGCCCCGAGAATCAGTGTCCGGCTATAGCGCAGCCACGGATGGTCGCGCCATCCGTCCAGCGGCCGGCACTCCTTGGTCGCTGCGGCAGTGAGAGACGCCGGTAGTCGCACGGTTCCCCCGAGGAGGTCGTCGAGTAGGTCCGGTGATGCTTCGCCGTGGATGCCTAGCCATCGGCCGGTCATCGTCCGATATCCGTTGCCGTCGTGGCGCACCAGCACGACTTCCACGGTCTTGTCACCGTCGCGGACGAACACCTGATCGTCAGGGGCGTCCGCTGGGGCCAGCCGGTGCAGCCCGTCGAGGGTGGGGCGGGCGTGTTCCCCGAGTCGGGTCAGCAGGTAGCGGGCCGCCGCGTCGGCGCGCGTGCGCTGATCCTCCCTCCAGACCTCGTATGCCGCCCTGGTCGAGTCCTCCCATCCCTGCGGCACCGAGGCGGCCGGGTCGTAAGCAGCGCGCACCAGGTCGGGGACCGCCGACGGGATCGCCCAGCCCTTTTCGCCCGATCGCACGACCGCGGCGGCGCTGCCGAGCAGCGGCCAGCGACCGTAGATCTTCTCACTCGCTGCGACGAACGACGAAGCAGCAGCGGGTCGCGGCGCGAATCCGGTCACGATCACCGTGGGGACGCGTAGCAGTGGCGGGCGCGCGATCCCGTCGTGGCGGAACATCCGACCTATCCGCTGCAACAGCAGATCCATCGGCGCCAGATCGGTCACCAGCAGATCGACATCGACGTCGAAGGACTGTTCGGCGATCTGAGTCGCGACGAGGATCAACCGTTCCGGGCGGCGGTGCCCGCGCCCTGGAGGGCCCAGCAGATCCAAGCATTCCGCGGTGCGGTCTGCGCGGTGGCGCACATGCATCCGCCCCTGCAGCAACCGCACATCCTCACCGAAGGTCTCGCGCAGCACCCGGACGGTCTCCTGCGCCCGGGCGACACTGTTCCGGACGACGAGAACACAGCCGCCACCGGCCAGCCGATCCGCCAGCAGCCGAGCAAGGACGGGATCGCCAGGCGCCTCATCCGTCTCGGGCAACACCTCGACCGCCACGTCGAGATCGACACTGCGCCACGACCGCGCCACGCGGGCCTCGATCCGGGCATCGCCATCGCTGCCGACCCATGCCGTCGTAATCCGCGGATAACCGATCATCTCCGGCAGTTCGTAGGGCCCGGCCTGCTCGGCACCACGCGCACCGGCGATATACGACTCGATCAGCTCGTACTGCTGACCAGCGGTCAACGTCGCCGACAGCAGCACCACCGGGACCCCGGCCTGCGCGAGCCAGCGCAAACCCTCACCCAGGAACTGCGACATGTAGACGTCGGCGGCGTGCACCTCGTCAAGAACGACGACCTTGCCCGCCAGACCGGCCATCCGCAGCATCACATGCCGGGACCTGGTCGCCGCGATCAGCAACTGATCGATCGTACCGACCGCGAACGGGGCCAGCAGACCCCGTTTGTTACCCAGAAACCATTCCGCCGGCGCACTGCGCTGCGGACGGCCCACTTCCCCGACCACACAGTCGTCGCACGAATACGGGTCGATCATCCCGAGCTCGTCCTCCCCCACCGTCGAGTACGCGGCATCCGGATCGTCGCCGCCCTCCAGGAGTTGCTGCCACTCCTTGTTGAATCGGCGCTTGCCGTGCAGCAGCGCGACCTGGTCCGCCAGATCCGGGCCCAGCTCCGACAACCAGCGCCGCACCGTGGTGAACATCGGATCGCTCGTCGCCTGCGTGGGCATCCCCACGAACACCCCGTCCATCCCGAAACGCGCCGCCAGCACCTCCGCCATCAGCAGCGCTGCCTTCGTTTTCCCCTCGCCCATCGGCGCCTCGACGATGATCAGACCGGGCCGAGGGATCCGTGCCGCGCACTCGATCGCTACCCGCTGCGAGTCGCGAGGCAGGTCACCGAAACGACGCTCGAAATCGGCAATCGACGGTTCCGGCAACCGGCCCCACCCCCGGCGCAACCCCAGCTTCGCCCACGCCCCCGCCGCACGCACCCGAGCCTTATCGATCCCCACCTCCCCGAGATCATCGATTCCCGGAAAGTGCTCCTCGTTGCTGGCGATCCAATCGGCCATCACAACGAACCCGCTCAACTGCAACTGCAATGCCCGATCCGGCACCGCGACCGGAGCGACCGCCGCCACGCCCGGGAATCCCAGGGCACAGGTGAAACGCTCGATCAGCGCCCGCTGAACCGTCGCCCAGTCGCCCGAACCACGCAACTTCCGTTCCGACGGCACCTGCAACTCACCCTCGGCCGGGAATGCCCCGTGATGCCCTGCGATCAACGGCCACACCCACTGCCACTGCTCCTCCGGCCACCCCGACTCCGACAGCAGATCGATTGCCAACGCCGCACCGGCCTTGTCATGACGCCACCGATGCTTGGACACCGCGGCCCGATCCCAGCTCAACCCCGCCGCACGCACCACCGCCGCACCATCGGCATCCAGGTGCTGGAAGGCCGGCGTAGCCTTACCCCAATCGTGAACTCCGCACAACCACACGAAAAACCGTCGAGTATTCCCTCGATCCCCCACCAGCGCTTGCACTCTCGCTCGTACGGACTCAGCCAGGTATGAATCCCAGATCAGCTCCGCGACCGCAGCAGTATCGAACAAGTGCTGCAACAACAGATTCCGACGGCCACCCGCCTTCCCCGCAGACTTCCCCCACAACACCCCCAACCACCGATCCCCCTCAGAAGACCGCTCACTCGCCCGGGAACCGCCATGCGACAACAAGCTTCGATCCACGTCCACGCCACGCACACTAAACCCAGCCACAGACAAGTCCCAGAAACTGGTGAACCAGCAGAACGAAGTGAATGAAAAACCGGGTATCGCACCGAGAAGACGCAGGTCAGGAAGTGTCGGCCCCGCGCACGCGGGGATGGTCCGAGCTTGTTCGCGAACACTCTCGGCGAAAACGCGTCGGCCCCGCGCACGCGGGGATGGTCCGATCTCGCCGTAGACCCGGGCGGCGTGGGGGCGGTCGGCCCCGCGCACGCGGGGATGGTCCGAGACGACGACCCCATCCGAGTGGTGGCGCTACGTCGGCCCCGCGCACGCGGGGATGGTCCCGCGGGCACAGCGCCCGCACCTGCCATCGCGACGTCGGCCCCGCGCACGCGGGGATGGTCCGCCAACGTCCAGCAGGACCTGCAGGGGTTCAAAGTCGGCCCCGCGCACGCGGGGATGGTCCTCCATGCGCGCGGAGCTGGACGAGCTGCGAAAGGTCGGCCCCGCGCACGCGGGGATGGTCCGAGATTAATGGGCCGGGCGGACACCCCGAAAGGGTCGGCCCCGCGCACGCGGGGATGGTCCGCTTTCCACCGAGGACGCGTCCCTGGGCGTGGCGTCGGCCCCGCGCACGCGGGGATGGTCCGCGCATCGACGGTGTCCCGGCCGCCATCTTGGCGTCGGCCCCGCGCACGCGGGGATGGTCCTCGACGCCTGAGCATAGAGCTCGTCGGCCTCGGGTCGGCCCCGCGCACGCGGGGATGGTCCGGTTCGGGGTTGCGAGAGTTTCCGCCGCCGTATGTCGGCCCCGCGCACGCGGGGATGGTCCGGCTGACGAAATCACGCTCAACGGCGCAGGCATGTCGGCCCCGCGCACGCGGGGATGGTCCGTTGCTGTCAGCCTGCCTATCGAACAGTGGCGGGTCGGCCCCGCGCACGCGGGGATGGTCCTACAAGGACGCGCTCGTGGCGCTGCAACAGGGCAGTCGGCCCCGCGCACGCGGGGATGGTCCGTAGCCATCGCCGACCTCACCGGCAACGCCGAAGTCGGCCCCGCGCACGCGGGGATGGTCCGTAGGTTTGCGGGCCGTCTTCGCCGTCTTCGTAGTCGGCCCCGCGCACGCGGGGATGGTCCGTCGCGGTACCGGTGCATCTGGACCACTTGCCGGTCGGCCCCGCGCACGCGGGGATGGTCCGTTCGCTGTATTTATGCGCCGCTGGTCTCAAGAGTCGGCCCCGCGCACGCGGGGATGGTCCGGCCCGTGTCACCGAATGATGAGCACGACGCCCGTCGGCCCCGCGCACGCGGGGATGGTCCGCAATCGGCGCACTGCGAGCACTGATTGTTGTTGTCGGCCCCGCGCACGCGGGGATGGTCCCTGAGTCAGAAACGCCGACTCGGCCGCCTGGTTGTCGGCCCCGCGCACGCGGGGATGGTCCGAATGGATAGCCGACCAGTGCGCCGAGCACCTTGTCGGCCCCGCGCACGCAGGGATGGTCCGGCTTGCGCGTCCTGCATCAGTGCGGCGACAGCGTCGGCCCCGCGCACGCGGGGATGGTCCGAGACCAAACCTGTCGGCACCGTCGTGGACGTAGTCGGCCCCGCGTACGCGGGGATGCTCCGTCCTCGAAGGCTTCCGCCGCCAGGCATCTCGGTCGGCCCCGCGCACGCGGGGATGGTCCACCCGACTATGCCGACGCTGGCGGAGTGTCCCGATCGGCCCCGCGCACGCAGGGATGGTCCGATTCTCGTGGATGCGGCATTCCGGGTTTTGATGTCGGCCCCGCGCACGCGGGGATGGTCCGATCCTGCACTCCCAGCTCGTCACCGGGGGTGCGTCGGCCCCGCGCACGCGGGGATGGCCCTGAGTCGGTGTCGCCGTCGTGCTCGTCGAGTTGGTCGGCCCCACGTACACGGGGATGGTCCTCGATGGCATGACCTCGACCCGGCTTCGTGTGAACCTTGACGTGAGCACCCGCGATGAGGCGGCGGCCCCATCCCACACAACGCCTCTGCCGTGACACCAACTCCCACGATCAGCCGGTCTAGCGAACACGCTGCGCTGCAACCTAATCGGCACCGAGGGCACTTCGGCCGGTCACCGAAAGTGGGCCAGATCCACTTTCTCATGGCTACGGACACCCCTCCCCCTCCTTGTGGTCCCCTGTCCGGAACTTTCGCCTGCCAGCTCGACTCGACCACCGCACTGAGCGCGTCCTGACGCGCGAACACGCCACCGGAGGTGGCGCCGCTCTAGGCGTGACGTACCCACCTGACGCAACCCCGCTCCCAACCCTACTTTTGTGGTCCTCTCTTTGTGGTCTTCTTTTTCTCTTCCTCTTGTCCTTGATCTTTGGTTCTTTGTGTTTTGTGTTGTCTCCTGCCCTGCCCGTCCCCCACTCTCTATGAACAGCGAAGCCATAGAGAGTGGGGGACGGGCAGGGCAGGAGGCGGCGCAAAACGCCCCAGGTAGAAGCGTTTTCGGGTTCGGAGTAATCGGATTTTGATCCGACTCTGAATCCGGATCAGGTCCGCATCAGGATCGGATCAAGTCCGCATCAGGTCCGCATCAAAATTCGCCCCCGAACATGCCAGTAGGCCCGCCTGACGGGTGCCTGGCGGGCCTACTTTTCGGATGGTTGTTCGGTTGTCAGGGTGCCGGGTTCGTAGGGGATTTGATAGCGAAGCGGCATGCCTACACGCGCGGTTCTGGCTACGCTTGCTTGAAAACGTTGTGAGGCAAGGGGGTTGCCGATATGCCAGTCGATGGGCCAGTGCCGTGGCCGCGGGTGGAACACACTGCCGCCAAACATGACATTTACGACCGGTACCTGCGTCGATGGTTCCCGATCATTCTCAGCGACAACTCATGGAGTGCGGCCACCTACGCCGAGGGGTTCTCCGGCCCTGGCGTGTACGACCGCGGCGAAGACGGTTCGCCGATCATCGCGGTCCGGGCCTTCGTCGAAGAGGTCTCCAACCCTTCGAAGAAGGCTCGCTTCCTGTTCATCGATGACGATCAACGTTGCGTCGCGATGCTCCCTGAACAGCTGAAGCGCGCGTTCCCCGATCGACCGCGACCAGAAGATCAGATGCCTGTAGCGATCAAAAAGGGCAAGTGCGAAGAGCTTCTCGAGCAAGAACTCGACAACGTCAGAGCATGGGAATCGCCGATTCTTGCGGTTTTGGACTCGTGGGGCAACGCGCCAGTACCGTTCCGATTCCTGCAGCGCATCGCCAACAACAGCGGCTCAGAGGTGATCGTCACCTTCAAACCGCAGCACTTCGTGCGTTTCGTGTCCGATCTTGGTGACGGCGCAGATGATGTATTCGGCGGCGACCGGACTTGGCGCCAGGCAGGCACGGTCGATAGCAGCGAGAAACGTCAGTTCATCCTCACCTGCTACCGCACAGCACTCAAAACCGCAGGATTCAAGTACCTGCTCGACTTCGAACTGGTCGACCGTCGCGGCGACGCACTGTATCTGGTGTTCGGGACAAACCACCGACTCGGTGTCAAGAAGATGAAGGACAGCCTGTGGGAGGTGGATCGCACCTTCGGGATCGGCTTCCGAGATCCTCGCGACAGCCAACTCGAAGCACTCTTCGAATTCGTCGATCCACAGCTTGGTCCGCTATCGCGCCTGCTGCTCGACCAACTGAAAACGCGGGGCCCGACCCGAGTCGAGGCCCTACGCGACTTCGCCCTGTTCGACACCGTGTTCCGGGCCGAGCACGTCATCAAGGCATTGCGGCCCCTTGTACACTCCGGCGCAGTCGAGGTGGACAGCGGGGGTCGCCAGATCCAACTCAAGTCATTCGTCCGAGCCGCAACCCGCCAAGCCAAAGGCGCGTAGAACCATCTCAGCCAGCGCATTCATCCAGGTCAAGCAGGCCCAAGACGCAGCAAGACCCCTACCGATTTCGGTAGGGGTCCAGGAGATTTCAGCTCATGCGATCAATGCGGGCATACCGTCCCACAGTCGACCATCGAGCTCGCGTCCCATCGCTTTCGGGGTCCGACCACCCCACTGCTTGAAGAAGAACGGCACCGACATGTCTTGGCACACATCACGAATGCCACGGACCCAGGTCGGATCCATCGGCCGATGCCCTACCCCGGATTCCCCGCCCGCGATAACCCATCCGATGCCGTCGAGCTTCAATCCGTCCAGCGGCCCCAGAAGCGGCTCACACGACAGGAACCGCACCGCTGCGGGGACTTCGCGCAGGTGGTCGACGCGGTCGAGGTAGTCGGTGTTCTCGACCGACACTCCCATCCACACATTGGCCGGCCAGTCCAAACCATCGGCGAGGCGCTTCAACCGCAGTGAGCGTTTCGTCAGCACCTGGTAGGTGTGCTGCGGGGTCTCTCGCATCACGTCGAACACATCGCGGATGAATCCGACTGGCACCTTGGCGTGGAACAGATCCGACATCGAATTGACGAACACCACGCGCGGCGCGCGCCACCGTCGCGGCACATCCAACGCCTGCGGGTGGATGGTCACGCCGAACCCCGGCCCGGACGTGCGCACATCACCATCACGCTGGTACTTGTCCGCACCCATCGCTTTCAGGCGTTTCGCCAGCACCATCGCATAGCAGTGGTCACACCCAGCCGAAACTCGGTCGCAGCCCGTCACCGGGTTCCACGTCGCCTCAGTCCATTCGATGCCCGACTTGTCCGACATGACACCTCCTCCCGAATCTTGTCGACACTACGTCCACACCGCGTATTCGTAGTCCCACACGCTGCATCGTGTGACTCCTTTCTCAAACGTCATCGCCAGCCACACCGGATTTGGTGTGCTCCTGCGCCGCGGCCAGAGTCCGGGTCACCGAGGAGGCGCTGAGTTCGACGTGCTCGGCGATACGCGCATGCGACCAACCCTCCTCATGCTTCAGCCGCAGAATCGCGGCGACCGTGCCCGGGTCGCGGCGCCCGGATGGGTCGGCGCTGCACACCATCTCGGCCACCGTCACCCATCGGTCGGTGCGTGGCTGCTGATCGGTGTCGCTGGTGCGCACGGGTGCTTCGATCTCGACGTGCTGCGCACCATTCAGCTGCTGTGCGCGGTGGTGGGCGGTCAGTTCGCTGGTAGTCGATCGGGTCTCGGTGTGGACTTCACGCACCGAGACGGTGCGTACCGCTTCGGGCTTACGCACCGGCTCGGCATCGGCGCGCACGGCTGGTGCGTGGTGGTGCTCACCGATGATCATGTGCGCCAACGCTGCACCCATGCCGAGGACCACAACAGGGAGGCAGGCGACCAGCACGGTGACCGGCCACGGCGCCACGGTCACACCGGCGGCTTGCATGAGGTGGTAGGCAACCTGCCCGACCGCACCCAGCGCGAGGCTGCCGAACGCCGAATACTTCGCGTAGCTGCGGGTTCGGTTCGAACGGATCCGCCCCGACAGCCACAACGACAGCGCGTAGGAGGCGTATGCCTCCATGCCGATCGGCAGGGTGATCGCGGTGTTGATCTCGAAGTCGTCGGCGATTCCGGGTAGCGGGTGCACCGGACCGAAACCGGTCAGCTCGCCGAGTCCGACCCAGCCGGACCAGATCGCGACGAACGCGGGCAGCGCCAGCAGCAGCACCGGCCACGCCCGCACCGGCCGTCTCGATGCTTGCGCACCGGGTTGTGCATCGTGTGGTGCGTGGTGGTGCGCAGCGTCGTTGCTGCGCACCAGGTTTGCACCGGAGTCGTGTCCGGTCACGGTTCACGCACCGTTCTGCTCGGTGGCGGGGGTGTAGACGGCGGTGAACAATCGGGCTTTCGGGTAGTCGGGGTCGGGTCCGGTGTAGGTGACCGACAGCAACGCACCGATCGCGAAGTCCTCGGTGCCGGCGTTCTCCAGGGCGAGGCCGATGGCTTGTTCCATGCGCCAGGACACATACAGGTTCCGGGGGCCGCTGCTGGTGTCGAGGGTGATCACCAGTTGCATGACGGGCTGGCCGTGCTCGTCGAGTTCGACCTCGTCGGGAGCGCCGCCGTATTTGAGCTTGGGCTCCTCCACGATCGCGGTGATGCGCCCGTACACGGTGGTGCCTGGGTTGCTGGTCTTGCTGAACGCGGAGGTGGGGCGTGCGGCGCGGCGGAAACGCTGTCCGAAGGTGCTGGTCATGATGATGGGTCCTTCCTTGTAATGAGTGAAATCGGCTCAGCGGCTTCGGGTTCGGCTCACCGGCCGAAACCGCTGCTGCTGTTGTTGTTGGGGTCGATCGAGGTACTGGACCGGTTCGAGGTCTTCGAGCATGTGACCTGCGGCGAAGTGGTCCGACAGGTCCTTGCCGTCGCGGGCTTGCATGACCCGGACCTCGCCGACCTGGCCGGTGAGGGTGTCGGCGACTTTGGCGGCGTGCAGGTAGCCGGGGCGGTCGCGGTCGGCGACCACGATCACCCGGCCTGCCCCGCGCAACCATTTGGCGTGTTCGAGGGTCCAGGATCCGGCGCCCATCGCGTTGCAGGTCGCGATCAGCCCGGCCCGGTTCGCGGCTTGCACGTCCTTCTCGCCCTCACACACGTAGATTTCGCGGCCGGTGTCGAGGGCTTCCCGGATATCGGCGAGTTTCCATGGGATCGGTGCGAAACCGCCTTTCTCCCACCCGGTTCCGGCCCATTTGGCTTGCCAGAACGATTTGGCGTACCCGTGTTCGTGCGGGGTTCGCGTCCGGAACACCGCACCCTCGATCTGGTCGGTGTGCCACCGGTAGACGTAGGTGTCGACGTTCTCGCCTGGCCCGGTCTGTGCCCCGAGGTCCGGCTTGTTCAGGATCGGAAACCTCGCGGCGGCGATCGCCCGTTCGGCCGGGGTCAACGCCCGCCGCTCGCTCACCCCGAAACGCTGGCCGTGGACACCGTTGCTGGTGCGGCGGTTCGGGTCACGTTCGGGCAGCCGGTCCCACAGGTCCCGTACCCGCAACCCGATCCGGTCCAAGACCTCTTCGTCGTTGCACTTTGCCCAGCACCGCACCATCGTCTTGCCTTGGCGGGGGTCGTAGCGCACACCGAGTGACGGGTTGTGGTGCTGACCGTCGCTCTCGTGTACCGGGCACAGGTAGTTGGTCCACTGCTCGGGGCCGCGTGGATACGGGGCCGGACCCATCCTGCGGGTCAACGCGTCGGTGACGACCTCGTAGGAATGCCCGTGTGGCTGTTGCGATTGCATCCTCACCGCCCCCGCTCGATGCCGGGACCAGTGGAGTCGGCGAGGACCCGGCCCTGTTCGATGCTGCGGCGCTGCACCGGATCCCACTTCGTGCCTGCGCTGCGCAGGGATTCGACCAAGCTGCGCCGCATCGCGGTGGGGTCGCATTCCCATTGCGAGCGAGCGTGTTTGAGGAATCCCCACTGCTCACGGTGCGGGCCGTTGTGCCAGCCCTGATCGATCGCGGCGCCGTCGGTGTAGAGGCGGTGGATATCGGTCTGCGTCGCCTCGGGCCGGTATGCCATGCGGGTGAGCCGGTCGAGTTCGGTGAACGCCTCGCGCATCGCTTCTTCGTGCTCGATGTGCATGATGTTCACCTGCCTCGCTGGATCCGCGGGCGTGGCCGGTCGTTGCCGGTCAGCTCACGGGCCTGCTGTTGGCTGCGGTGCTCGATATCGGTGAGCCCGTATCCGCCGTTGTGGTCGACGTTGTCCATGAACCGGGACATGCTCGCGGGCGAGTGTTCCCAGTCGTGCTGAGCGTCGGACAGGTAGTCCCAGTACTCGGCGTGCGGGCCGTGCTGCCACCGCTTCTCGATGTGGATCCGGTCCTCGTCGAGCCGGTCGATATCGGCTTCGGTGACCCCATCACCGAACATGTCCCGGCCCAGCTGGTAGTGCTGCTGGTAGTCGGCGCGCATCGCTTCCTCGTGTTCGTGTTCCATCTCAACGGCTCCTGTCGATGCCATCGCGGCCGTGACCGTTGCGTCCGGGCTGCGGCCATGACTGGGTGTCGGGACCGGAGTGCTCATCGCCGGTGTCGGTAAGGTCGTGCAGGTAGCTGGCGCGCTTGCCCACCGGCCCGGTACTGCCGGTGTCCTCGCCCGGCCGTTGCTGCCCGGCGCCGCCCGATTCGTTGCCGCGGGAGCTGGTGTCGGTGCGCGTGCGGCTGCCGTAGCGTTCGTGTTCGGGTGTGGCCTGTGCGAGTTTCTGCACGGCCTCGTCGCGTTCACGCTGGTAGCGGTCGCGTTGCGCGGCGACCTGATCCACGGTCGGGCGGTCACGCAGTTCACCGATCTCGTGGGCGAGTCGCAGGTTTCGGTTCTTCAACTCCTCGATACGGCCCTCGGCGGCGTCGAGCGTGCGTTTCATCTGGTCACGGTCGGCGGTGACGGCGTCCAGACCGCGCTGCAACGTCGCGACCCGGTTGTTCAACCGGTCCCGATCATCGGAGATGTCGCTCAATCGACGTTCGATTTGAGCGAACCGATCCGGATCGATCGACGTGGCCGACTGCTGCTCGGCGGGACGGGTTTTCGGCTGCTCGGTAGCGTGTCCACGCTGGGGACGCAGGTGCTGTTCACGCAGCGCGCGGACTTCGTCGGTGACCATCCCGAGCGGGCCCTCGACAACCTCAGCACTGCGTGCGCGGCCGTGTTCGCCGATGGTGACGGTGAAGTCCTCACCACGGCGAGTGCTCGTTTCGCTGAGGATGTCGAGCTGGTTCAGTGCCCACTCGTAGGCCTCGTCGCGGGTTTCGAAGGTGCTCAGCCGCGGAAGGTCCTGGTACGGGATCCTGGCGTATTCAGCGTCGTCGAGGTGCCCCACACCGCAGGGACCGACGTTGACCGCGAACGGTTTCGCTGGCTGCTGGGGCGGACGCTCGGCGGCCGGATGCCGCTGTTCGGCGTGCGCGTCGGCGACGGTGCGCTGATGATCAGCGACAGTGTCGGCGTCGGCGAAGAATCCCGCGCTCGGGTTCTGCCGGTACCCACCATCGGGGGCACGGATGATGCCGAGGGGCTGTTCGAGCTGTTCGGCCACCGTTTCCGGGTCGCCGTGGCGGTGATACACCTGGCGGCCGGCCGGATCGCGCAGGCTGGCGTCCACGGTTTGCCCGTCGCCCCACATCGCGTGGTCGATATCGCGGTGCATCCATTCCAAACCCTCACGCGCAGTGTCGAAACCGCGGGTTTCGGTGATCGGATCCTGCCCGGTCCCGCTCATCCACGCCAGCCTGGCCTGGTAGGTCGGGGCCTGCCGCTGCTGCTCACGTGCCGGGGCGGCGTGTTCGCGGATGGTGCGGGCGACCTGCGCCCGGTACCGCAACGCGTCCACACCACGCACCTTGTGCGCGTTGGTGAACAATCGGCCCGGCTCGAACCGCGGGAACACCGTGGCCGCGTCCACACCATCGAGGGCGATGCCCTGTTCGACCCGCGTCAAGCTGGCGTTGCCGACGATGCGGGACTGCAGATCATTCGCGTGGCGCGACAGAGCCTGCGAGTCGCGGAAGCGGCGCTGATGATCGACACTCGGGTCACTGGCACGGTCGGCCACGGCCAGTGAGTGCGCACGGTAGCGGTCGATCATCTGTTGGGTCCACACCAGCTGGTTGTTGCGGTCGGCCTGCTCGCTGCGGCGCTGCTCGCGCAAGGTCAGGTTGATCTGTTTGCGGATCCGGCGACGCTCGAGCCAGTTCCCGGCCTGGGCGTGCAAACGCAGCATTTCCTTCATCGCGTACCCGAACTTGCGGGCCTCGGCGATCAACTCGTCTTCCGGGCTACGGTCAGTCATGGTGTTGTATTCCTTTCAGTGGTAAGGGAATTCGGGTTATCGGGTGCGGCGGGGACGTTGGGTGCGCTCGGCAAGGCGGTGGTCGCGCTCCTCGCTGGCCTGATCGGTCAGCGACAACCGGCTAGAGAATGTGCGGGCGTGAGCCAGCTGCTCCTGGGCACGTTCGAGGGTGGTGTCGGTATCGCCGAGCCATGTCCGCGCGAATTCGGTTGCGGCGGCGGGGGAGATCGGTTTGCCGAGGTTGTCGGTGCGCAGTGATTCGGGCGACTGGGCCAGCTCGCGATAGCGGCGCTGCAGCTCGAGCGTCATCCGCCGTAGGTCTTGCAGCTTCTCCTGCACCTGCCACACCTGGTCATCGAGGTCGCTCGGGATCGGCAGGATCGGCTCATTTGCGTTGTTGGACATGGGATTGCATTTCCTTTCGGGGTTTACCGGGTAGCGGGCGCGGTTCGGTTGTCTTCGTGCCGGGTGCGGGCGGTGTCGATGCGGTCGACCAGCCCGCGCACGATCGCGGCGATAGTGGTCATGACGACGACGAATGCCGTGCTGACGCCGCTGGTGACGGTGCTCAGGACCTGCGGGATCGAAGGCCGCAGGGCGGCGTTCCACCACAGGTAGACCAGCCAGCCCGTGCCGTAGGCGGCCAGTGGTCCGGCCACCAGCCATGGCTGCCCCCACGCCGCGAACGCGGTCGCGGTGACCACAAGAGCGGAGGCTCCCGCAGCGCCGCGAGTTACCCGCCGTCGTGCGGCCCGCCCGGCCGCGACGGCTACCCCCGGGTCGGTGGGTGTGTCCCAACCGTGCGCGTCGTCGCGGTCGGTGGCGTCGTTCTTCACCAAGCGCAGCACCGGGCGATCGGTGGATTCGGGTTCGCTGCTGCGGGCTCGTGTGGGCGGGTTGTCGACGGCGGCAACCGCGGCTGCGAGGAACTCGGCGACCTCTTCGGCCAGCTTCTCGCCCTGCAGTTTCGGGTCGGTGGGTTCGCGGCCCTCGTCGGGGTCTTCCCCGTTGTGGTCATGGTTGTGGTTGCGGATACGCATGATGTGTTGCCTCTCAATCGATTTCGGGATGACGGGGTGGTCAGGCGACGACGGCGGCACCTGATGAGGGGTTCGGCTTGCCTGCGGCGTTGTCGGCGGCGGCTTGCGCGGCCGGTGTGCCCGGTATCGGGGTGAGTTCGTTCCGCTCGACGCGCACGACGCGGCCCCACTGGGCGCGACGACCGCGGGCGTAGACGAATTCGCCAGTGTCGAGCTGGCGCAACAGATCCGGGTCGACCAGCCACATCTCCCCGACCGACACTTGGCCTTCGTCGCCGTGGCGTTGGCCCTTGATCAGGTGACGCGATGGGAGCATCCCGCGCACGGAACCGAGGTGTTTGCACAGGTCTCCGGCGTTCTCGTTGTAGCCGAGCAGCAACCCGCCCGCGCACGCCTTCAGCAGCCGGTTCAAGCTCCACACGTCCGCGGCGAGACCTTCTTGGGATTGGGCAGCGAACAGCAGCGCGACGTTCTGGGAGCGGCCCCGCTCGCACACGTCGATCACACCGATCGAGCCCTTGGTCGTGGTCAGCGCCGAGATTTCGTCGATGATCGCGGTCACGCTGCGCCGCTGATCTTTTGCGGTGCGCCCGGCGCGTTGCATCACCATGCGCAGGATCGCGGCGACCTGCGCGCGGGCGGCGTCTTTGTCCAACCCGGGCACGGTCACATACAGCACGTCGATGTCGTCAAGGCTCTTGCCGCCGTCGAACACGAACTGCCCGTCGTGGTCCTGCAGCAGGTCGAACAGGTTCGATGCCTTGATCAGCATGTCGTCGAGCTGGGGGACCTTTTCCGCCTGCAACGCCTCGACCATGCGCTGCACGTCGGGGGCGTTGTTCCAGATGTCGAGCAGTTTCTGTTCGGAGATCCGTTCCAGGAACTCCGCCGACGAGCGCGGCGGCCCGACCGGAGCGTCGACCACGAGAGAGACGATGCGGCGGCGCATTTCGTCGAAGTGCTGGCCCTCGCTGGTGGTGGCCTCGCCCGCGTTGAGCATGTCGCCGATCACGCCGCGCATGTCTCGGGCGGGCATGTCCCATACGTCGAGCCGGTCCACTCCCGGCATCACCATCGCTATCCGTGCCGGGTCGATCCCCATCCGCCCCGCGTAGTCACGGATCTCGATACCCAAATCGCGGTCGTCCTCGCCGCCCTTGCACGAAATCACCGCCAGCAGCGGACGCGGGTGACGGCGCCGCATCGCGGGCACGTCCTTCCACTGCTGAAAAGCCCGCCACTCGTAGTCGAGCATCCCGACGAAATAGCGTTTGATCAGCTCGGTTTTCCCGGAACCGGTCGTGCCGACCGCCGCGCAGTGGCGTTTGGCCTGCTTGTGCGGGATCACCATCCACGACTGATGCCGCGTCGTGAGTTCCTGCCACAACCCAGCTGGTTTCGCAGTCGTGCGATCCGCGAGCGGGCCGAGCACGATGCCGTCGCCCACGCTGTAGGGGGCACCAAGTTTCGCGGCGTGGGCGGCGCGGGCGAACCGGCGGGCGACCATCGCGTCCTTGACCCGCTCAGTACGACCGAGGGACTTCAACCCGACGGTGTTGGTCTTGTGCACGAACTTCGCCCACACATATGTCGCGGTCAACGCCGCGAACGGCACCCCGAGCGCGAGCATCATCCGCAGCCCGGACCAATCACCAGCAGCGAGCTGGGACGCCCCCGACCACAACAAGGCGGCCGGCGTGGTCCACGAACCACCCGCCAACGCCGACGACGCAGGCAGCAGCAAGGATCCGATCGCGAAGTTCCGCAACCGGTGCGGCGCCAACGGCCACCGCGCCGCCACGGCCACGATCATGACCAGCATCGCGACTACCACCACCCCGCACACCGTCGCGGTGCCCGCGACATGCGTGACCGTGCTCAGGTCGGGAAAGTCGATACCGTCGAGCTGCTTGATCGGCGGCTTGACCGGATGCACCTCGATCGACGGCGGCGGGTCCTGCACGATCGATGGCGGCGCAGCCGGTGGGGCGGCCGTGGTCGCCCCGAGTGGGTCGCAGTCGGTGGGGGTCAGGATGGGTTGGCAGTTCTGGTTGGTCATGATGCTTCCTTGGAGATGTGAACTCCGTTGCGGGCGCGGCGTTTCGCGGCGCGGGCCTGGTTGCGAGCGGCCAAGAACTTGGTCCACTCGTCGTCGAAGTCGCCGGTGGCGAACAGCAGCGACAGATCCGTCAGCTCCCGTGGGAGCCGGTCGTAGGCGGCGTTGACCACGTCCTGCACTCGTGCCGAGCGGCACAGGTACAGCAGCCCAACCACCGATTCCTCGACGCTGTCGCGCGCTGCCCGCAGCGCGCCGGCCAGGGCGGCGTCCATCTGGGCGCGGTCTTTCTTCTCGGTCAGCTCGATTTCCAGCGCCCACCAGCCGTGTTTGCCGTCGACCTCACCGAGGAACCGGCCGTCGTGAACGTGCGGGCGGTCCCGCTTCGGGACACGGCCGGTGCTGAACATCAGCTGCCCGGAACGGGTTTCGCTGGCTGCGATCTCGGCGCGACGGCGCAGGATCCGTTCCGACACCCACAGCTGCGGGTCCGAGCCGACGAGCATGATCCGGGCTTGGGCGACCGCACGGTAGTGGTTGGCATACATCAGCGGCGGATTCCAGTCCTTGGGCCGCCAACTCAGGTAACGGGCTGCCGTGTCCGGCTTCGGGTACACCCACGCCCGACCCGGTTGCACCTCCACCAGCGGATGTACCAACCCCCGCTCGATCAAGATGGCGGCGAGGTCGTAAGCGCTGCTCAAGCTGGTGTTCAAAAACCACGCCAGCACATCGACCTGCATCCCGTGCATGTCGGTCAACGCGGCCAGCGCCGCGTCCTGACGGGCAGTGACCGTCTTGCGGTGCGGCACCGCCAACACCCGCCCCAACGAGCCGTACGGGACACCGATCTCCTCGGCGACCTCCCGCTTGGTCAACCCCTGACCACGCAACGCCGCGGCCTCACCCACGCACCGCTCCACCTGCCGCAACGAGACACCGAGCAACTGCGCAATCTCCCGATAGGTCAAAGGCTTCGGCAGATCACGCAAACCGCCGACGATTTGCGCGCGGTGGCGGCGCTCCAACGACGCGTACCGCCGGTCCTTCTGCTTGTGGTTCATCGGATTCGCTCCCTTCCCCGCCCCCGGGTTGATTGGCGACGGGCCGCTATATCGGCGCGAGCCCGCTCGATCACCTCCCGCATATCGGCGGCGTCGATCCCGCGGCGCTCACACGCCCGCACCGAGCGCTCCATCCGCGCCAGCTCCAGGGCTTCCAGCTGCGCCGCAGTCGGAACTCGTTTCGGCACAGCGGTTTCCGCGTCATACAGGTACGCCTGCAAGGGCCCCTGCGAGCCACCACGCGGCCGCAACACCTGTCCCTCGTAGTCGGCGCCCGGCCGCTGACCGCCGCGGGCTAGTTGACGACGAGTCCGCAAATGTTGTGGCGCGAAACCCCACGGCCACGTCGGGATGCCGTACTTCTCCCCGTCCGGGTCATGAAACCGGCTCATCGCGAGCGCTCGATTCCACGGCGCGGCCGGTTCTCCGAACGACCGTCGCGGGCCTGCACGATCTGGTCGACCACCGTGTCGAGGTCCTTGCGCACCGACAACGCGGTGATCGAACCCATCCAATGCCGGTGCTCTGCCCGCCTGACTTCCTCAGGGCTGGCCGACTCCGACGTCGCCACCGAGTTCGCGGCGGCATGCATGTCCTGAGCCACCTGCTCGATCAGCTCGAGTCGCCGGTACTCGGCGACCAACGCAGCCAAATCGACAGGTTCGCGGCCATCGCTGGTCATCGCGCCACCTCCGGCACCTGCGATGCCGGGACGCACGAGCCCGGCTTTTCCGGTGGCACACCGGAATTCGCGGAACGGCAGATGTTCGGCGCGGGCGTGTAGTGCTGGTAATCGACCATCGCAGCCGTGCACCCGGCCATCCCGATTAGCAGGATCACCGCGAAGGCTGCTATCCGCACGGGCGGCGGCAACAACCCAAGCGGGGAATAGACCGCTCCGAGCCCGGTGAACTCCTGCCCCGCCATCGAATGCAGCGCCGTATGCCCACGGCCACGGTCGAAATGGGTGACCGTGTACCCCTGCGGCATCGGTCCCTGCGCCCACGGCGCGCTCATCGCCGCACCCCCCACCGACGCGACGCTCCCCAGAACGCGACCGCACCCAGCAGCATCACCGTGAAACCGACAACCGCGGGATGCGTCAGAACCAGGTAGCCAATCGACACGGCCGCCACCGCGAAACCGAATGTGCGGGCGCGCATTACGAATCACCACCTGCGTGGCTCTTGCCACCACGGCGCCGACGAGCCTGAGCCGACTTCAACGCCAGCCGGGTGTAATGAGCCTTCCGTGCTTGCGCCGCTCGGTAAGCCCGCTCTTCTGGGCTGAGCAGCCCATCAGGATCAACGAGGCGATCGAATTTGGTTAGCAGCGCATCACGGGCCTTCGCCGTCCGGGCGGCTCGATCCGACGTCTTTGCCCAGGACTCGTGCGCAGCGATCCGCGCCTGCAATGTCCTCTCGACCGGAGTACTCAAGCCGCACCGCCAGCGACAGAAGGAGGCGCATCAACCGGTTGAACGAGAGCAAGCACCGCCGCGCGACGAACACGCCACCGGCGACCGTTGACCAGCCATCCCTGGAGGTCACCGGCCTTGATCCAGTTCTTGATGGTTTTGGCGTCGACGTCGACAAGGGACGCCGCGGTCCTGACAGTGATGAGGTCCTCGGGGACCTGGATAGAAGGGAGATTGATCGTCATCGAGAGTCCTCCTGGGAAATCCGGAAAGTTCTTCCAAGACAGGCTCTCTCGATACAAAGTCCTATTAAAGGCCAAAATATGGGCCATTGATGGGACAAATCATGGACTCTTTTGCTGCAACGGCCGCTCGAAGGCACTAGACTGTCCTCATGTCAACCGCAGGTAACGCAGCACTTCGCGCCGCCAGGCAGGCCCTCGGCATCAGGTCTCAAGCCGATCTGGCGAAGGCGCTGACCGACACGGCCCGCGAGATCGGGCTGCGTGCTGAGGTCGCTCCCCGGACCGTGCGCAGATGGGAATCGGCGGAACCGCCATGGCCGCACCACGATCACGTGTCGGCGCTTGAGGCACTGTTTCGACGTCCGATCACCGAGCTTGGATTCACCCCTCCATGGGCAGATGAACGCCAAGCAACCGATCGCAGTGGGCTGCCTGAGCCCCGAGTCTCAGCCAGTCAACGGCTACACAATGCGGCGTCGCATCAGCTTCCGCCTTCTGTTGCAACGGATTTCGCAGCCGTAACTGTCTCGCATCGCCACATGTATTGGTCCATCCCCACAGCGCGACTTCATAGGCTTGTTGCCGAGCACGCGCAGCTCGGAATCGATCTCCTGCCACAGGTGCCTGGCGCTGCGAAAGAGGTCCTCGCCCGCGCGGTTTCAGAATCAAACCTGCTCGCTGGCAGGTTGGAGTTCTTTGACCTTCAGCAGCCAGAGTCAGCGCACACAAGCCTCGTTCTTGCTCTCCAGGCCGCGCACGAGGCGTCCGACTCTGTTCTCGGCGCGGCAGCGCTCGCACACATGGCCTTCGCTCCCGCCTTCTCCGGCGAACCGGCACGCGCGGAGGAAGCGCGTGAACGACTACGCGCTGCCCGAGCCTTCGCGCGGCGCGGCGGCGCAAACGCCGAATTCACGGCATGGCTTGACGCTGTCGAGGCCGAGGTTGAAACCCGGTTCGGAGATACGCGACGCGCGCTCACGCTGATTCACCACGCCGAAGAGGCATACAAAAGCTACAGCCCTGACACCGATCCGTCTCCATCGTGGATGGACTGGTTTTCGCCGACCCGACTGGCTGGCTTCAAGGGCAACACGCTACTCACTGCTGGGAGAGGCCGTGAAGCGCGCGAGACGCTGGCAAGCGTCATCGGCGATCTGCCTCCGGAAGAGGTCAAACAGAAACCGATCTACCTCGCAGATGCCGCTGCGGCGTGTGTCCTGGAGAAGAACCCAGAGGCCGCGTGTGGTCTTCTCGAGGAAGCACTCGACCTCCTTGCCCGAAATTGGTACGCCACCGCGCTTGATCGAATCAAGGCGGTGCGGCAGTCACTTCGTCAGTGGGACTCGTTGCCCGCGGTCCGCGCGCTGGACGAACGTCTGTACGACTGGCACACGACGGTGAACTCACTGGTCAGCTAGTTGTAGTACTAGATATGGCCTCATGAGCCTGAATGCGCCAGCGCTTTCGGACCCGATGGTCCGGCTGCGCAGGTCCAGGTTGTTGTCGGCGCGCTTGCGTACGCTGGCCGCCGTGGTCGATGTTGTCTCGGCTACACATATTCAGCTAAAGGAGGGGAATCGATGCCAGCGTGGGCTTTCAAGTCGGTGGGCGAGGATCGGGACTGGCACAGCAACGACGGGTACCCCGATATACCGGGCTTGCAGTATGTCCATTCCGGCCGAGCCGCAGCCGAAAACTCGTGTGCGCAAGGCGGTGATGTCTGCTACCCATGAGCGAATGCATACGAATTCGGACGAGACCAGTGCGGACCAGACTCTGCTTGCTCTGCAAGAGATGGTGCTCAACGGTATTACCAACGGCGCCTTAGCTCGGATTGACCAGCGGGTAGAACGCGGTCAGACCCTGCGCCCGTGGGGCGTAAACCTACATGGTCCGATACCCGGCAGCCCGCTCGCCGCCGCTGACGGCGCCTTCCAGGCTACATATCCGGACGCGGTCCTCAGCAATAATCCGGTTACTGAAGCTGCGCTGTTCCCGGTAGCAACTGCGACCGAGAGCCTCGCCGCAGTCGGTGTTTTGGCGAAGGAGCGGAAGAATCGTCAACTGTTCGCAAGCGCGACCATGCAGTTGTGCCGATCGGCAATGGAAGGATCCGCGCGAACAATCTGGCTGCTGAGCGACAGTTCCAGCCAAGAGCGCATCAGCCGGTGCCTCACCCTGTTGGCTCACGAACTCGGTGAGCAGAAGAAGTTTCTCGGCCATGAAGACGCTGTACTTCGTGCGGCCGCGACTCCACCGCCCCCCGAACGGCTCACGGAGTTGACGGACCATCGCCAGAAGGTTGACGCGTTCCTGACCCATCTCACGGCCACCTACAGGCCCACGAATTTCAAGGGGTTCACCAAGACCGTGTCGCGCGCCGCGACCTGGATCGATGGACACCAGCCGGCGCATGACACAGGCGAACTGGCGTCGGGCCCTATCACGCCGGCTGCAGACGCGTTCTACTCGTACGGCTCAAGCTTCGTGCACGGGCTCCAGTGGGCGGTCGACTACGCGCGTGAGAATCATCTGTACGGCATGATCGGTGATGGTCTCTTCAGCGCACTGATCATGACCGAATGTGCAGTTGCCCTCTTTGAGGCGCTGTCCCGGGATCCCGCGGCGGCCGGCACTCCGCACAAGGACGCGAGCGTGCCCGCTTACCTGGAACCGACGATCCGAGCTTGGGCACAGATGTACAGCTTGCCCTGACTCAACATCAGCGCTCTGGGGACCTTCATCAATCGACGACTCCGAACTAGCACTCGGCGCAATCAATCTCATGAGACACCACAGCTAGGTCGCCGCGTTCTCAACGCCGACGATTCCCGGCAGCTCGTTGAGGTCACGGATTCTCCAATCGGAGAGTTCCGTGACCTCTTCTTTTTCGCGATGGATCCAACCCCACGGACCGCGCTGTATGTATGCAGTCCGCATCCCGACTCGCTTTGCTGGTGCTACGTCGTTGTCAATCCGATCCCCCACATAGACAATTTCAGCCGCAGCACAGCCCGCCGCCTCGATTACCTTGTGGAAGAACTCAGGGTCCGGCTTCTGGATTCCCCAATCATCTGACGTGGCAATGAAATCGGTCGGCAGATCCAGCCCGCGCAGCAGACCTCCGGCGCGGACTGTCTGATTACCGACGACTCCAACCCACACGCCCATCTCACGGAGCTTCGACAATGCAGGCCGCACGTCGGGGTACAAGTCGTCTTCTCCGAACCACTCGGGCTGGCCAGCATCAGCCCGGGCCTGCCGCTCGAGGTCGAGATCGAACCCAGGCCGAAAGACCTGGAAGGTCTCGCGGTAGTCGAGACCGGACGAAATGACGGCACCGAAAACTGCGGCGAACGTGTGCCGCGGCACACCCAACCAGTCAGCCCAAGTGCCATATTCCCGGGTCTCGTCGACCAGCGTTTCGCCCACATCGAAGACCACAGCACGGATCACGTCTCTACCCGTTCCTTCCATCAAGTTCGAACTCCCAGGATCTCACCATGCCCGACGTATGGTCCTGTCCGCCCCCGTCCTCGTACGGGCCGGGTGACCATTTACCGGCGCGATGAGCAGCGTCCATGGTCCGTGTGCCTGCGGCCAGCAGTTCCGGCGCAGCCTCGATTACGGACCGCGAGACGACGTGGTCTGGTCCGTAGCGCTTGCGCACTTCGGCGAGGCGGCTTGGAATATCGGTGGTATCGCCAGTCGGCGTGGTGGTCATGTCAGCCCACCAAAGGGCATCGCGAAGCGGACTGCACTCGTCCGGCCACGGCAAGGGAATCTCGCGGTTCCGCGCCTCGACTCGTGCACATGAGTGATTTGCGACGAGCGCGCACAGCCGGGGCGGCGCCCCCTGGTTCCGAAGAAACTCCGCACCATCAACAGGATGAAACCCTATGTGCGCCAACTGCGGCGAATAACCGACATCGTGTAGCCAAGCCGCAGCGATAAGCAAGTCGCCATCATCGACCAAGTCTGCAACAAGCTCGGCGTGACGTGCGACGCCCGCGACATGCGCGAGCCGAGTGGGGAGGTCGCTCAGCAGCTCTCGCGCGGTCCGTTCAGCCCATTCCACAAGCTCTCCAGCCATACCGTCACCGTAGCCGCTTCGATGGCGACGGCCAGGCGTCAAACCCAACTCGCACACTCCGCCGTACGGGAATCTCACAGCTTGTCGCCGAGCCGTGCCCGTCGGTGTGCAGACTTCGCCCGGCTGTCCGCGACGGCTGCGCCATACCGTGCGAGCATCTGCCGCGACCGCCATCCGGCGAGCATCATCAGGTCTTGCTCCTGGCCACCGCTGTCGAGCCATGTGTGCGCGAAGAAGTGGCGGAGCTGGTGCGGATGCAGGCGCTCGATTCCCGCGGCGTCGCACCGACGTTCGAGCATCTGCCGGATTCCGGAATCCGTCATCTGGCCCTTGTACCCAAGCCACAGCGCAGGGTTGTCGTTCTTCGCACTCGTATGCTTCGCCCGGACTCGTAGGTATCTCCGTAGCGCCGTCCGGGTCTTGTCTCCGAACGGGCACGTCCGCGGCCGGTTGCCCTTGCCGATCACAAGCACGGTGTTCTCGTTGAAGTCCAGCGAGTCCACCTCGAGCGGTGCGAGTTCGCCGCACCGCATCCCGGTGTCGGCGAACAGCCGGATGATGGCATTGTCGCGTCGGTCGGCGAAGTCGGCACCGTCGCACTCGGCGAGAAGAGCTTTCACCGCGTCCATGCTCGGTACTGGCACTTGCTGATCGGGGACCGCCGGCGGGCTCATCTTGTCGAACGGATTCGCATCGATGATCTCTTCCGCTGCGAGGTACTTGAAGAACTGTTGCAGCGATCGGTACTGGCCGCGTGCGTACTCGGGCGACAGCGGTTCACCGGTGCGCTGATTGGGCCGCGTGAGCAGGTCCTCGATGTAGCCGCCGATGTGGGCGCGGGTGATCTCCGGCGCCGTGGTCGGCAGCTCACGCTGCTGGAGGAAGCTGGCGAAGTACCTGATCCGCGTGAGGTAGCCGTCGATGGTCTGCTTACTCCGGTTCTTGCGACGCAGCTCCGTCGCAAAGTCCTCCGCAAGCTCCCTTATGTCATCCAGATCCATCCCCATGACTGGATTTTACCGGCAAAGTACATTGCTGTCGGAGCGTTGTTCTGGATCAACTCGGCTGTTGCGTTCAGCGTTTTCGCTGGTAGATGGGGGTTTGTGGGGCGGGCGGGGCTCGAACCCGCGACCAATGGATTATGAGTCCACGGCTCTAACCGACTGAGCTACCGCCCCTTGCATGGTGGATACCGACAGCGTTGGGGATGGTACCGGGTGGGGTGGGGTGGGCACCACTCGGATGGGGTGGCGTGGTGGCGAAGGGCGGGAGGAGAGCGCGGCTAGGGTGGGGTGCAAACCGGAAACAGACTGGAGGGTGGGCTGTGGCGAGTGTGTTTGCGAATGTGCTGAAGGCGCATCAGTGGGTTTACGAGAACAGCGGCGGGGTGGTCGGGCATCGGTTGTTGTTCGGGAATCCGACGTTGTTGTTGCGGACGGTGGGGCGCAAGACGGGGCAGGCGCGGACGTCCGCGCTGACGTATGGGCGGGACGGGGCGGATTACTTGGTGACCGCGTCGAATGGTGGGTCGCCGCGTCCACCGGGGTGGTTGGCGAATGTCAAGGCCAAGCCGGAGTGCGAGATTCAGGTCGGGCGGCGCAAGCTATCGGTGATCGCCCGGGCAACGCTGCCCGACGATCCGGATTACGCGCGGCGCTGGGCGATCGTCGACAAGGTCAATCAGGGGCGCTACAGCGCGTACCAGAAGCTGACCAAGCGGCCGATCGCGGTGGTGGTGCTGACTCCGGTCGGCTGAACTCAGTCGGCTTCCCACGCTTCGTAGTCGTCCTCGATATCGCCACGGCCCCCAAGGGACTCGCTCCGGGGCGGGCGACTGGCCCAGTGCACGATGAGCGCGACGAGACCGAGCACTACGAGGACGACGACAACGACGATCAGTGTTTCCACGCGGGGCACCCTAGCGCCCCATGAAGGTACCCGCAGGTACGTACGGCAAGGTGTCACAGATGGCCGTTCAGACCGTAAGAAGTGTGCGTCCCACCGCGGTTCGCGATTCGATTGCCACATGCGCGCGATCGGCCTGTTCGAGTGGGAAGGATTGGCCGATGACGACTTCCAGTCGTCCGGCCGCCGCATCGGCCAGCGAACGTTCGGTCAGGGCGAGCCAATCGATGTCATCCTTTCCGGTCAGATCGAAAAGCCCGAGTACGCTCACTCCCCTCTCCGCCACCGCTTCTCGATCGAAATCGGCGAATTGTCCTGCGGCAGCGCCATATCCGATGAAGCGCCCGCCATCGGCTGCGACTTCGATCGCGCCCGCCCCCAATGCGCCACCCGCGCCGTCCAATACGACCTCGGCACCGGGCCCACCTGTCGCGGCACGCGCCTTGGCCGACCAGTCGGACTCGGAGTAGTCGATGACCACATTCGCGCCGAGTCGTGTCGCGAGCTCTAATTTGGTGCTGCCGCGGGCGGCGGCAACCACATTCGCTCCGGCCGCACGGGCGAGCTGAATCAGCAGGGTGCCCAGTCCCCCACCCGCCGCGGTAATGAGCACCCACGCACCGGGCCGGATCGCGGCTCGATCGAAGATGGCGAGCGCGGTTTGCCGTCGTGGGCGAGTGCCACCGCAGCCGGCAGACTCAGCCCCTCGGGCACGGCGACGAGGGTTCGCTCCTTGGCAAGTGCCTGCTCCGCGTAGCCACCGATCGGCCGGCCACCCCCGATACCGCTCGCGGCGGTATCGGTGACAACGCGCTTGCCGACCCAGCTCGGGTCGACCTGCGGACCGACCGAAGTAACCACTCCGGCGACCGCGCCACCCGGCACATACGGCGGTTCGACCCGGAAAAACTCTCTGCCCCAACCACTTCGGAGCTGCACATCCAGAAACATCACATCGGCGGCCGCGACATCGACGACCACCTGCCGCGGCCCGGCAACGGGCTCCGGCACCTCACACACCGAAAGAACCTCGGGCCCACCGAATTCCGTAGCCTGCACAGCGCGCATGATGACAACCTCCATCATTTCCTGACTCGATCCGACATGGACCACCCTGAAACCTGAAGCAGAGTTGAGGTCAAGTCCAGCATGCGGATTACGCTGAGCGCGGAACTCGGAACGAATCCGACGAATACCCTCGCGGGACCCGAGATCCAGCGAAGCCAGTTGGATCAGGAACCGCCACCGCCGCAACTGCTGCCGCCACCGCCACAACTGCTACCGCCACCGCCACAACTGCTACCGCCACTACAACTGCTACCGCTACCACCGTCGTGGCCATGATGTCCGTGTCCGTGTCCGTGACCATTGCCGTGCCCATGACCGCCACCACTGCCCGGGTCGAAACCCACACCCGAGTCGAACCCGGTGGCGCCGTAAGCCCACGGCGAGTCACTGGAACTCCCATACCCCACCTGTCCGGGCGGCAACGGCCTGCTGGTCGCCCGCGCGATCAAATACACGACCAATGCCGTGATACCACCGCCGATCACGAGGATCACCAGCAGGACAACGAAGAAAACCGCCATTTCGAAATGATATAGGCGCACTCCCCCGCGCTGAACCCATGAAAAGCAACGGCTCGCCGAACAGTCGCCCATTCGCCGTACAGTGAATCGTGTCCCTCATACGTCGCGGAAACCGGACCCAGCGCCGAATCGACCTGCGTAATGTCGACCGGGTGGTGGCCGCACTCGAATTTCCCGATGCGGTTTTCAAAACCAGCCCGTGGCAGCGTTTATCCGCCCCGCCGACCCCGGCGAGTGCCATCCCCGAGCCGCGGGAACTGGTGGAATCCGGGCTGCGGCAATGGTTGCGCTGCTGCGGTGCGGCCATGCGCGACGGCCAGGTCATCGGCATGCCCTCCCATGCGGTGGACGAGGCTTGGCACGGATTCATTCTGTGCACCGAAATGTATGCCGCGTTCTGCACCGCGGCATACGGCCGGTTCCTCCATCACTTTCCGGAAGGCGTTGCGACGAAAGGTAGTTCGCACGGATCCATGGGCGAACAGCTCGGCCGCACGGTGGTCGCGTGGTCGATGGTGGCGAAGCCCGGTGAGACCTGCGTGCTGTGGGATCTCGACAGCAAGGTGGGCGTCGAGCACCCGTGGGGCATCGGAGCCGAGCGAGTAGCGGCCATCGAGGCCGGACTCGCCGACATACCTTCCTGATTCTCAGGTGAGCTTCACCCATTGCGGCGCAATGCCACACTCATAGATCGCACGTAGCGCCGAGTTCTACGGGCTGATACAGAAACGAGAGTGGGTTGACAGTCCTCTGTAACGCGTTTCAGTAAATCCGACGATCGAGAGGAGACCGCGATGGGGCGGTTGACCGGCAAGGTGGCACTGATCAGCGGCGCGGCGCGAGGTATGGGCGCCGCACATGCGCGGGCGCTGGCGGCCGAGGACGCCCGGGTAGTACTCGGCGACATCCTCGACGAGGAGGGCGCCGCACTGATCAAGGACATCGGCGACAATGCCGCCTACGTCCATCTCGACGTGCGCGAAAAGCGGCAGTGGCAGGATGCGGTCGCCGAGGCCGTGCAGCGCTTCGGCGCGTTGCACGTCCTGGTGAACAATGCCGGAATCGTCAATGGCAATCTGCTGGTCGACTTCGAATTGTCCGAGTGGCACAAGATCATCGATATCAATCTGACCGGCACCTTCCTCGGCATGCAGGCCGCTACGCCCGCGATGATCGAGGCGGGCGGCGGTTCGGTCATCAATATTTCCTCGGTCGAGGGCATGCGCGGCAGTCCCGGCCTGCACGGGTACACCGCCACCAAATTCGCGGTCCGCGGACTCACCAAATCGACCGCACTCGAGTTGGCACAGTACGGAATCCGAGTGAATTCGATTCACCCCGGGCTGATCCGCACGCCGATGACCGAGGGCATTCCGGAGGATTTCCTGCAGATCCCGCTGGGACGCGCCGCCGACCCGTCCGAGGTATCGGCGCTGGTAACCTACCTGGCCAGCGACGAATCGTCGTATTCGACGGGAGCGGAATTCGTCATCGATGGCGGTCTGACCGTGGGAGTTCCACACAAGACGTTGTCCTGATCGCTACCTCTGGGCGTGCGAGCGGAGTTCGGATCCGCAGGACATATCGCGAATCAGGCATCAGTGCGTGCCGGATTCGAGTCACAACCGTCCCAAATCTGCCGGAGCCGCACCACCAACTGAGCCGGAGAGGCAGCCGGTAGTCTTGTCGCCACCAGTGCGGTGCGCACCGAGGGAGGCCATCGAGTTGTCCAATCCAGTGACCGATTCCCCGCTGCCCGAACGTATGACATGGGACGAGCTCAACGCGCTGCCCGCCGGACAGGCAGAGCGAATCGAGCTGGTCAGGGGCAGACCGGTCTGGGTCAGGACAGGACCGCCGGAGCACCTGCGATTCGCCACTCGGATGCGCAACGCCCTCGAGGTATGCGCACGCGACAGCATGCGGGCACGGTCGAGTGAATGCTGGCAGGTGGACACTGAAACCAATGTCTTTCTCAGCCACACCAAGGACGACTTCCTCACCCCCGATTTCATGGTCTACCGCTGCCCGGAAGAGCCTTGGAAACCAATCTTCGCCGAGACCGTGCTGATCGTCGGCGAAGTCCTGTCGCCGTCCAACCACATCGGTCAGATGCGCGCGAAGCAGGCACGCTATGCCGAAGCCGGTATCAGTGAATACTGGGAGGTCCTGCTGGACCGCGAAGGCCGACGAATCGATACGATCCTGACCTACGTGCTGGCAACTCCCAGCGACCTTCCCGAGGGCGTCACACCACTGCGGCCACGGCAATACGCCCAGGTTGGTGAGTGGTCTCCGAAAGTCCACTCCGAGATCGCACTCCCATACCCATTCCCCATCGCACTCAGTTGGACAGACCTCGAATACTGATCCGACGTCGCATAGCGGCCGTGCGCGCCAGCTTCGGCTCGCCGGGTAAGTCCAGCTGATCGCTACCGCTGGGGCGGACTTACCAGCCGCGAGCCGGATGCCGGTCGATGCCGAGTTCGGCGCCTCGGCTCCCCTTCGATGTCACCAACGTTCCCCCAGAGTCGGTGTCGCCGTGCCGAATCGGGGTGGATTCGGCCCGCCGCCATCAGCATGTCGGATGCGATCGGCGACCGAACTTCAGCTCAAACACCTTGTGCCGAAACAGCTCTGGGAGCTACCGTCGATCACTTGAGGAGTACATGGACGGTATCGCGGTTATGCAAGGGGTTTCGCGGATCTCCGGCGCTCGGAGGGCACACTCGCGGCTCGTCGCTATGGCTGCTCCAGTACGTCGAATGGGATGGTCGCCTCAACCGGGTCGTCGAGCAGCAGCACACGGCGGTGGACCGTATGCGCTCGGTAGCGGCGACCGGACCAGTCGAGGCGGTATTCCTCGATCTCCTCGATGCGTTCTTCCTTCTGATCCAGCCGGACGATCAGATAGCGAGGGATACCCGCGGCTGCGTATTGAATTCGCTTGTCGGTGATATCGACATCGATGGTTGATTCGGAGGTGACCTCTACCACCAGCAGAATGTGCTCACGCACGGTGTTGACGTCGTAAGGTTCGCAGTCCCGGATCCAGATGTCTGGATAGCGGATGTTCAACCGCCGATCCGCCACTGTGGATTCCGCATCAGCGAATCGTGCGGCTATGTCGGAATCCACCACCATGCACGGACCGCCCTCGCGCCGGGCTGCTTCCAGCATCCCGGCCAACCGCCGGACCACACGGCTGTGCACCGGGCTCTGGGCCATTAGTCGGACCACGCGCCCGTCTACGATTTCGATGTCACCGAGCCCAGCAGTCGCCCCTTCGGCGAACTCCTCGGCCGTCACCCGCAGTAACCGTTGCTCGTCGGGAGCGCTCATACCGGACATCATTGCAGTCCGAACCGGACCGGACCACCAGGTCGCACCAGCGCGGGATTTACCTATAGCGCCAAGTCGCGTGCACTGGACGGTCGCTGTTGTCGCTGTGCACGTCCACTCTGCCGGCAGAGACTATCTACGCCACCCCAGGTCAGGCCTCTGATCGCGGCGATACGGACACCCGACGGTTCTCCTCCGCCCATTGGACGACCGCGTCGGGGGACACATCCTCGCCGAGCACATTATCGATGACCACCCGGCCGATACAGATCGAACGCATCACCCGATCGGCGAACGCCTCCACATCACCCCACGGCAGATAGGGTTTCGCGATCAGCAGCGAGGCGATGCCGTGCGCGCTCGTCCACAGCTCCAAAACGACCGGCACCGGGTCGCCCGGCCTGACCACGCCGAGGTCCATGCACTCGGTGACGGTCGCCGCGAGGTGGGCAAAGGCACTGCTGGTCAGCACCTGATCGACAGCGCCCGCCGTCTCACCGGGCGTCATGGCCAGGCGGTACTGCTCGGGATGCTCCCTGGCGAAACGGACATATGCCAGGCCCTGTTGCCGCAAACGCTCCATCGGCGAGTCGTTAGGATCGGAGGCGGCCAGCATTTCCGCGTCCAGAGCCTCGAACACCTGGGCCACCACCGATTCGATCAGCTGATCCTTATCCGCGAAATGGCGGTAGATCGACGGCGAGCTGACACCCACTATCTTGGCGATTTCCCGGATAGATACCGCATCGACATGACCGGTCCGTGCCAGCAGTTGCTGTGTGGCATCGATGATTTCGGCACGCAGCTCCGAACCGGAGCCACGTACCGAACGCTGCCTTCGAGTAGAATTCACGTGCGCCCGGCTAGTAGGTGTTTATCGGATTCGGTTGTGCCTGATGCGGTTTCGTCTTCACGCAGCCCGATCTTGGCGTGCAGCCGGGCGAGTGGCGCGGGCGCCCACCAGTTCGCGGTGCCGAGCATCCGCATGAGCGCAGGGGCGAGGAGACCGCGGATCAGGGTTGCATCCGCGAGCACCGTCAAAGTCAGCCCCAGGCCGGTCATCTGGATGAACGATACCTTCGAGGTGACCATGGCGGCCATCACGATGGCCATCAATAGCGCGGCCGCGGTGAAGATTCGCCCGGTGCGCGCGACACCCAGCGCCACCGCGCGCGTGTTGTCCGCGGCGGTGCGTCCCGAGGCGAGCCACTCCTCACGGATGCGCGAGAGCAGGAATACCTCGTAGTCCATGGACATTCCGAAGGCGAGGCAGAACATCAGGATCGGCATAGTCGGGACCAGGTATCCGGTCGCGTCATTGCCGAAGATGCTGGACAGGTGGCCGCCCTGGAAGATCCAGACCATCGCACCGAAGGCGGCGGTCAGCGAAAGTGTATTGAGGGCAAGGGCTTTCAGCGGCAACAATACACTTCCGGTGAACAGGAACAGCACTACGAAGGCAGCGAGTGCGATCAGGGCGGCGGCCAGGGGCAGTCGCGCACCCAGTGCGTCGAGGGAGTCACGGTCGATCGCGGCGCTACCACCGAAGAGCGCCGGTCCCGGGCTCGCGATATGGCGTAGCCGGTCCAGTTGCGTTTTCCCTTCGGTGGTGAAGGGATCGACCGTCGTCGCGACCGTGAGGAAGGCACCGGTGTCGTTCGTCATCTGCGGTGATCCGGCGGACACCTTCAGGCCGCCGGCGTAGAGACCGGCACCCGAGAGTACTCCGGACACGCCATCCACCTTCGACAGCGCGGCGGCGTAATCGCCTATGGTGGCCGGGTTTCCGTGATAGCCGTCGAGCACAATCGTGACATTGGTCGCGGCATTGGATGGGAAGTCCGCGCGCAGCGCGTCACCGACCGTACGACTGGTGGCGGATGTGCCCGCATTGAGCACGCGATCGTCCGGATAGCCGAATTTCACCCCGAGGAACGGGGACCCGATCGCCAGCATGAGCACGATGATCGCGATGGCGACCGGTGCGGCATGGCGCATCACCCACTGCACCGTGCGGTACCAGAAGGTCTGCTCCGGCACGCGCTGCGCACCCGAGTCGCGACCGAGCAAACGCCCCACGGGCTTTCGCAGATCCGCCGCATTCACCCGGTGTCCGAGCAGCATCAGCACCGCGGGCAGGATCAGGATCGATGCGGCGGCGGCCGCCGCGACCACCGCGACGCCCGCGTAGGCAAAGGATTTCAGGAAGTACAGATCGAAGACGCCGAGCGCGGCCACCGACAGCGCGACGGTCAGCGCGGAATACAGCACGGTACGTCCCGCGGTCTGCACCGCGCGCACGACGGCCGCCTCGATATCGAGTCCATTGCCGAGTTCCTCGCGGTAGCGGCTGACAATGAACAGGCTGTAGTCGATCGCGAGTGCGAGACCGAGTGCCGTGGTCAAATTCAGCGAATAGATCGACACATCGGTGAAGACGGTGAGGGTGCGCAAGATCGCGAGGGTGGTCAAGATCGCGAAGATGCCGACGGCCAGCGGCAGGAAGGCCGCGACCAGGCTGCCGAACACCAGGATCAGCACAATGAACGACAGCGGGATGGCCACTCCCTCGGCGATCGCGAGGTCGTGGGTGATCTGCCCGTTCACGTCATGGTAGATGGAGCTCAGCCCGCCCTGATAGATGGTGACGCCGTCGACGGTTCCGGTGACCTCTTCGGCGATCGCACCGGCAGTCCGTTGGGCCACCGTCTCCTCGCCGGTGATGTAGCCGACCACGAGCGCGCTCCTACCGTCCTTGCTGCGCAATGCGGCCGATAGTGGCTGCGGAGCGTTCCAATAGGACTGAACGCCGATCACGTCGCCGCGCGAACGCAAGGTGTCGACCAGCTTCGCGGCGGCGGCCTTGGCCGCCGGACTGTCCGCGCCGGCATCATCGCGAACCAGCAGGATGAGATTGGGTTCCGCGCCCCCGAAGTTATCCGCGATCAACGTGGCGACCTGCGACGATTCGGCATCGCCGGGAATGAAGCCACCGGTTTTGGTATGTGCGGTCACCGAGGCACCGAATGCGCCGCAGAGCACGGCCAACAGTGCCGCGGCGAGCAGGATCGTCCGGGGATGCCTGGTGGCCAGATGTGCGATCCGCATGAGCATGAGCGACTCCCCTATTCGACCGCTCTCGGGTAACAGCGTTAGCGTAACGCCGTTAACTCATCGGCGATAGGGACGCACCGCTAACAATCAGTGACCCCGATCACACATCCGGACGACCGAATCGTCACCCCAGGAACGCGACGATCCCATCGGCAATGGCGGTCGCGTACCTCGCTCGCCCGTCGGGCGATTCGATGAGCGCGGCGTCACCCGGATCACGCATATTTCCGCATTCCACAAGCGCGACCGGACGTTCGGAGAGATTGAGACCCGCCAGATCGGCGCGCGGGTTCATCCCATCGGAACCGACATAGGTCGACGGGACGAAGCCGGATCCGATCATGGTGTCGCGCACTGTCGTTGCCAGTCGCCGCGACGGCTCCTCCTGTGCCGGATTCAGTGGCGGCGACGAGTACGCGACATGGAAGCCGTGCGCACCCGCGGCGGCGCCGTCGGCATGGATCGAGACGACAGCCGCTGCGCCACTGCGGTTTCCGAGGGCGGCGCGTTCATCGACGCACGGCCCGACGCCCGCATCGTCGTCGCGAGTCAGCACGACATGAATGCCACGGGCAGCCAAGGTATCCCGGACCCGGGTGGCCACGTCCCAGGTGAATTCGTGCTCGGTGTAGCCGTCGGTGGCCGAGGTGCCGGTCGTATTGCACGCCTTGGTTTTGCCGCGGCCGTCCGGCACCTGACGGTTGATCGCACCGGGCTGCCCGGCATTGCCACCATTGTGTCCGGGGTCGATGACGACCACGCGGTCATCGGCGATGAGGCGCGGCGGGTTCGTTGTCGGTTCCTCGACGAGCCGCGGCGCCGTGCTGGGCGCCGCTGAACCGGGTGCGTCATGCGCGCATCCCCCGAGCAGTAAGCCCCACGCGCAGATCGCGGCGGTCGTCTTCCAGCTTCGCAATCGCATGTCACCGACACTGCCATAGGCTCGCGTGCGGTTCATCGCGTCGGCGGTCGCTATCGGAACGCCAGCGCGCCGAGCGTGTCCGCGTGCAGGTACTGCAGATATTTCTTGGCCGTGTCCGCGGCTACGGCCGCATTGGCGGTGGCCACCGTCACCACCACGAACTCCTTCTCGGTCCCGTCGCGCCATTTGCCGGTGACGAAATTGTCGATGTAGGTCCCCGGTCGCAGGTGCAGGTCCGCATCGGTGAACTTGCCGAGCGCGGCGGTGGCCTCGCCCTCGCTCGACATGGCGATGACAAATTGGGTGATCTTCAGCCCGCCGCCCTCGGCCCGGTACTCCATTTCGGCGGCGTACTGGCAGCCCAGGCCGGTGAGCTTGCCGTCGACCTCGAAATCGCGGCAGTTGGCGTGGTCACGGCCCTCGACCCAGTCGGCATGCAGTTCCACGCTGTCGAATGTGAAATTCCAGTCACCGGCGAAGTCGTTGTAGCTGAGCTTGCCCGAAGACGGCTGGCCCGGACGCGGCGCTGTCGTGGTTGTTCCCGCGGTGCTCGTTGCCGGGACGACGGTGACGGTGGCCTCCGATGCCTGCGACGGGTCCTTATCGCCTCCGGTGAGGACGACCAGACCGACGCCGACCACGGCGAGCACCGCAACCAGTCCGAGCACCGCGGCGGCGATTATGCCGGACTTCGATTTCGGCGGCGGACCCGACGGCGCCGCGCTGGGATACACCATCGGATAGCCGGTCGGACCCCAGCCCCGGTGCGCCGGATAGTCCACCGGCTGCCCCCACGGCGTCGGATCCTGTCGCGGCTGCTCCCCGTGGCCGTCCGGATAACTCACTGCCTGCCCACCTCTCCCGCCGGGCGTCGACCCCGACCCTGCTACGGCCGAACCCGATCACGTGCTGATCGCGATCCCCCTCGTTGCAGGTTGAGCCAGTTTAGCCGGTGAGCAATAAGCCCAGCGCAAGGCCGAACATCACGGCCGCGATCACCGAATCGAGCTCGCGCCAGGCGCGCGGTGCCGACGGTTATCGTGTTGATTGTGCGGTCGGGTTCGGGGTCGCGGGCGTCGGGGATGGCGCCGTGGTGGTATCCCGACCATGCGAATCCGGGGTTGGTGCGGTGGTTCGATGGGTATCAGTGGACGAATTACACGCAGCCGCGGCAGTAAGGGGTTGGGCGAGCTGGGTTCGTTGGGGCTAGCTGTCGACGTGGACGTGCGGGCGATCCGCAGGGTTCGGGACGGCGCGGCGGATGATTTCGCGGGTTACGGGGGCTACCTCGCCCTCG
Organism: Nocardia citri; assembly: GCF_054065835.1. Lineage (NCBI taxonomy): Bacteria > Bacillati > Actinomycetota > Actinomycetes > Mycobacteriales > Nocardiaceae > Nocardia > Nocardia citri. The sequence goes on along the minus strand of NZ_JBSUQM010000008.1, from coordinate 39,843 downwards.
CCGACGAAGAGGAACTTCAGTAGGTTGACCAGCGGATTGCCTTCGCTCCATTCGAAATATACGTGCGGTTCCAGGCCGGTGCGGTCGCGGACGGCGAGCAGGATGGCGGCAATGGAGTTGGGGATGGCGGTGGCTTCGACGCTGAGGATGCGGTAGCCCTCGAGTTCGAGGCCGGTGACACGTAGGTCGGTGCTGAAATCGGAGGCATCGCGGACGATGACCTCGAGGAACAGGATCGGTGCGTCCGCCGGAATGTGGCTCTCCAGGCGCTGATCGGCTTCCTTCTCCCGGTATTCCTCAGGTCTGCGCTGGTCGATGTCGTGGGTGACGATGCGGATCATGCCTTCGGCCGCGGCCTGGTCGATCATGCCGGCGGCGGTTTCGTCGAAAGTCACCTCGATGGCGCGCAATTCGAAGGAGCGGCGTGCACGGGAGGCGAACGATACGACGATGATCGCCACGATGAACAGCGAAGCCAGTTGCACGCCTTCGGGGCGTTCGAAGATATTGGTGATGGTCGTGTAGACGAAGACCGCCGATATCAGACCGAAGCCGATTACCTTGGTGCGCTCGCCCTTCCGCGCGGCCGACAGGGTCACGGCAACGGCGGCGGAGGTGATGAGCACGAGCACGCCGGTCGCATACGCACCGCCCTGCGCGTCGACATCGGCGTCGAAGTACCACGTGATACCGAAGGCGATGACCGCGAATACCAACACCAGTGGCCGCACCGAACGCGCCCACTCCGGCGCCATGCCGTATCGCGGTAGATAGCGCGGCACCAGATTCAACAACCCGGCCATGGCCGATGCACCCGCGAACCAGAGGATCGCGATGGTGCTTACGTCATACACGGTGCCGAACACATCGCCGAGATATTCGTGCGCCAGCCAGGCGAGTGCTCGACCGTTCGCGGAACCACCCGCTTCGAACTCCCGTTCCGGAATCAGCACGACCGTAATGAAACTGGTCACGACGAGAAAGGCGCTCATGATCAGGGCGGACGTGGTCAGCAGCTTGCGCGCCCCCGCAATGCGGGCGACCGGGAGCTCCTCGGAATCTCCTGGCGCACCCTTGATTTGCGGCATGACGGCGACACCGGTCTCGAAACCGGACAACCCGAGCGCCAGCTTCGGGAACACCAGCAGCGAGACGCCGATCATCGCGGCGATATTGCCGTGCTCGGCGGTCAGCGCATGCGCCCAGTCGACGACCAGATCACCGGCGGTGATCACGTGATACAAACCGACAATGGCGACGACGACATTCAGCGATAGGTACGCACCGACCAGCGCCACCGCGATCTTGATCGCCTCGGCGAAACCCTTCAGGAAGATCGCCGCGAGCAATGCCAGCAGGGCCAGCGTGACGAGCAGATTGTGATTGTGCAAAGCCGCAGGCACATAGGAGTTTTCGACGATATGCGCGGCACCGTCGGCGGCCGACAACGTCATGGTGATAACGAAATCGGTGGCCGCGAAACCGAGCAGCACCAGAATGAAGATCTTGCCGGTCCAACGCGGCAGGTGCTCGCCGAACATGGCCAGCGAGCCGCCGCCGTGCGGGCTCTCCCGCGCCACCCGTCGATATACCGGTAGCGCACCGAGCAGCGTCAGCGCGACGAGCACCAGCGTCGCCAGCGGCGACAGCACCCCGGCCGCGATCGCCGCGATACCCGGCTGATAGCCGAGGGTGGAGAAGTAGTCGACACCGGTCAGGCACATCACCTGCCACCAGGACCGCTCGTGTTCGGCATCGCCCGGCTTGCGCATGGGGCCGGCGTGCTGCGAGTAGCGCTCATCGGTCGCGCCCTGAAGTAGCCAGGCCGAGAAGGGTGAGCGCGTGCGCTCGTCGGTTGTGGTCACAATATTCCCTTGCGAGGTTCGTCCGGTGCTGCCGGATTATCTCCGACCCGGGCGAATCTACGGGAGACGTCAAACAGCTGACGAGGCCCGCCATCCTGTCGATCCGATCACTCGGCCGAGTTGGCAGACCTCACCACTCGGCGAAGGAACCATCCTTGCGGTGCCACACCGGATTTCGCCAGCGATGGCCCTGTTCGGCGGCGCGCGCGACTGCCGCTTCATCGATCTCGATACCGAGGCCAGGGGCTCGGAGCAGGTCGACGTAGCCGTCGCGGTAGGCGAAGACCGTCGGGTCGGCCAGGTAGTCGAGCAAATCCGAGCCGGTGTTGTAGTGGATACCCAGGCTCTGCTCCTGGATGAGCAGGTTGGGGGTGGCGAAACCCACCTGGAGGCTGGCGGCGAGAGCGATGGGTCCGAGCGGGCAGTGCGGGGCGAGGGCGATATCGCGGGCCTCGGCGAGGGCGGCGATGCGGCGGACCTCGGAGATGCCACCCGCGTGCGAAAGATCGGGTTGGACTACCGCGATGCCCTGATCGAGGACGGCGCCGAAATCCCAACGCGAATAGAGCCGTTCGCCGGTAGCGATCGGGATGCTTGTCGTGCGGGTGATCTCGCCGATCTGGCTACTGCACTCGGGGACGAGCGGTTCCTCGACGAAGAACGGCAGATACGGTTCGAGCAGCGGCAGCACCCGCCGCGCCATCGGCATCGACAGGCGGCCATGGAAATCCACGGCGATATCGAAATCATCGCCGGTCGCCGCACGTACGGCCGCGACTCGATCGACAATGCCGCGGGTCGCGCGCGGCGTATCGATCAGCTCCAACTCGGCGGAGCCGTTCATCTTGACCGCGGTGAAGCCCTGCTCCTTTCGCTCCACCGCGGCGCGCGCCACGTCATCGGGGCGATCACCACCGATCCAGCTGTATACCCGGATCCGATCGCGCACCGCACCGCCGAGCAACTGCCAAACCGGCACACCCAGCGCCTTTCCGGTGATATCCCACAGCGCCTGATCGATGCCCGCGACCGCACTCGACAGGATCGGCCCGCCCCGATAGAAGCCCCCCTTGGTGAGCACCTGCCAGTGTGCTTCGATGCTCATCGGGTCCTTGCCGACGAGGTAGTCGGCCAGTTCGTCGACCGCGGCGGCCACGGTGTGCGCACGGCCCTCCAGCACCGGCTCACCCCAGCCGGTAATGCCCTCGTCGGTCTCGACTTTCAGCAAGCACCAGCGGGGTGCGACCAGGTAGGTGGTGAGCGCGGTGATCTTCACCGGGACTCCTTTCGCACGCTCCAGCCGCCGTCGACGACCAGGTTGGCACCGGTGATGAAGGATGCGTCGTCAGAGGCGAGGAAGGCGACCGCGGCCGCCACCTCCTCGGGCGCGCCCATCCGGTCCAGGGCGGTGGCCTGGGCGGATAGCCGCCGACCCGCCTCGTCCACGTCATCCCATACCGGGGTGAGAATCGGGCCGGGCAGGACGGCGTTGACCCGCACGTGAGAGCGCCCGTATTCCACGGCCAGCTGCCGGACCAATGCGGTCAACCCGCCCTTGGCGGCGGCGTAGACCGGATATCCGGGTAGTCCGAATTGGGCGTGCACACTGGATACCGCGACCACATTGCCGCTGCGACTGCGCAGATCGTCGACGAAGGTATGCAGGCCGAGGAACAGCGGGGTCAGGTTGACCGCGAGACCGTCATCCCATGCCTGCCTGGACAATTCGTGCGCCGGGATGGTGGCCTGCCGGGATGCGTTGCTGCACAGGAAGTCCAGCGGTCCGAACACGTCGTTGACGCGGTTGCGCAGCGCATTCCAGGACTCCTCCGAAGTTACGTCGCAGTGGACGAATTCGGCTCGATGACCGGCCGCGCGGATCTTCGCAGCGACCTCGCGTCCCTCCGGTGCGGCGATATCGGCGATGACGACCGCGGCACCCTCGCCGGCGAGGCGATGGGCAGTGGCCGCACCGATGCCGGATGCGCCCCCGGTGATGACCGCGACCCGGTCTGCCAGACGAGTCATGCCCTTCCCTTCATCGGTTGATATCGGCACCGGTAAGTAGGCCGAGTTCGTGCCGGAACGGCAGACCGGCCCAATCACCGGGTACGGAGACGGCGAACGCACCGCACGTCGCGGCCAATTGCAGGCTGTGTCTCACCGAGCCGTTGTCGAGCAGACCGGCGAGGTAGCCCGCGACGAAAGCATCGCCCGCACCGACCGGGTCTACGCTGCGGATCTCCACCGCAGGCTGTCGGATCAGCTCGCCGGCGTACAATGCGAGTGCGCCTTCGGATCCGAGTTTGATCACGACTTGCGCAGGTCCCAGTGCGGCAAGGGATTGCGCCATTGCGGCCGGAGTCGCCCCCGGTACGAGGATTGCCGCCTCATCCGTACCGGCGAAGACGATGTCGGCGCGGGAGACCAGCTTCGAAAGTTCCACGGCCGCATCCGATTCCGACCACAGCGCACGACGGTAGTTGAGGTCGACAGAGATGATCGCCCCGGCATCGACGGCGGCATCGAGTGCGGTGTGCACGGCGTCGCGGGCGGATGTGCTCAGCGCCGGGGTGATGCCGGTAAGATGCAGCACCCGCGCCGCGGCGATCTGCGTGGTATCGATATCGGCGGCAGACAGCCGTGATCCCGCAAAACCCTTGCGGTAGTAGGTTATTCGCATATGCGCGGAAGTTCGCCGCTCGCGCAGCATCAGGCCACTCGGCAACTCTGGATCGATTCGGCACCGCGAGATGTCGACCTGTTCGGCGCGGAGCCGATCGAGCACCATCGTGCCGATGGCGTCGGCACCCACGCTGCCCACCCACGCACTCTCATGGCCCAATCTGCGGACACCGATGGCGACCGTCGCTTCCGCGCCCGCGAAATCCACGCGCATCGCCGCACCGGGAGCGAATGGACCGGGTTCAGTCGCGGCTACAACACCGAGTGCTTCACCCAGAGTCACCAATCCGCGCACAGCAAAGCCTTCCGCACCGCGGACGCGCGCTCCCGCAGCGCATCCAAATCACCACCGGCACACGCGTCACCGACGAGCGGCGAGCCCATGCCGAGTGCCCTGGCCCCCGCATCCAAATACGCTCTGGCATCGGCGAGCCCGATACCGCCGGTCGGCACCAGCGGAATCACGTTCAGTGGCCCGCGAATCGCCTTCAGATAACCGGGACCGCCGACCGACGCCGGAAAGACCTTGACCATGGTCGCGCCCGCCTGCCACGCACGGTGGATCTCGGTGGGCGTGAACGCGCCGCAGATCACCGGGACACCCAGACGGCGACCTTCCGCGATCACCTCGGGGCATACCGTCGGGGTGATCAGATATGCCGCACCCGCATCCACGGCCTGGGCCGCGTCAACGGCGGTGAGCACCGTGCCCGCACCGACCGGGTAGGTCGATCCGGCGCAGTCGCGCAAAGCGTGCAATGCCCCGGGGGAATTGAGGGTGAACTCCACCGCGGTGATGCCCGCCTCGTGCAGTACGGCGGTCACCTCGGCGAATCGAGCGGCCGTGGGGGCGCGCAGGATTGCGATGACCGGTGGATCCAGGGTGAGTCCGTAATCAGCGGTCATGGGTTGCGCACCAACCTCGCATCGGAGTAGGTATTCGTCGGCAGACCGGTCACACCCGGTCTGCAGGTGAACAATCGCCCCGCATTGATATCGGTGGAACCTTGTGCGGCTGTGGTGATTACGAGAACATCCAGATCGGTTCCGGCAAAGGTGCAACTGGAGACCTGTGCCGGGCCGACATCGATCACCGCATGCGGCCGACCCGACGGATCGAATGCTCGGACCTGCCCGGCACCCCACACCGCGACCCAGACGAAACCGCGTGCGTCCACGGTCAATCCGTCGGGTAGACCGTCCCGGAATTCGGCGAAGGTGCGCCCACCGCTGAAAGTACCGGTGGCGCTGTCGTAGTCGAAGGCATCGACTCGACGGGTCGGGCTGTCCGCGTAGTACACGGTGGCACCGTCCGGGCTCCAACCGAGACCGTTGGAGATCGTCACCCGCTGCCGCACCGTACTCAGCTCTCCGTCGGGGTCGAGTCGATACAGCGCGGCGGTGCCCGGGATTTCGTCCTCGGACATGGTGCCCGCGAACAGTCGCCCGCACGGGTCGGCCTTGGCATCGTTCATGCGCCACCGATGTCCGTCAGCGGGCAGCGATAACGATGCGACCTCGGTCATTGTGCCGTCGGAGATATGCAGGAAGGTATCGACGGCTGTCGCGATCAGCCCGCCCGATGCGCACGGCACCACCGCGCTGACCCGCGTGCCCACCGCCACGGTGGACCGCCCTACGAGGTCACCGTCGCGCAGTGTCGCGCGGTGGATGCGACCGGCCGGAATGTCCACCCACAGCACCTCATCGGTATGGTCATCCCACACCGGTCCCTCACACAACCTGCCCGGCCGTGGCGAGCACCGGTGCGCTTTCAGTTCGATCATCATTCGCTCCTGACGGGTGCTACGTCGGCAATCCGACCGCACGCTCCCCACTGCGCCGCTGCTGAATGACAACCGCCGCCACCAGCAACGAGCCCTGAGCGACGTTCTGCCAGAATGTATTCACGCCAACCACATTCAGCCCGTTGTCCAGCGCGCCGAGCAGCACAACGGCCAACAGCGTGCCGCCGATCGTGCCCTTACCGCCCTTCAGCGCACACCCACCCAACGCGGCGGCGGTAATCGCCTTCAGCTCGAGCCCCTCACTACCGGAGACCGGCTGCCCGGAGCCGGTGCGCGCGGTCAGGACGATCCCGGCGATCGCCGCCACCGCACCCGCCAGCACGAATACCGCAATCAGGTACTTGTTGATATTGATGCCGGAAAGCCTTGCGGCCGTGTCATTTCCGCCGATGGCGTAGATATTTCGGCCGATATCGGTGTACTTCAGCAGCACATGCATGCCGATTGCGACCACCGCGAGAATGACCACCGGAACCGGCAGACCCAGAATCTTGCCGCGGGCGATGAAGATGAACACGTCGTCGCCCAGTACGAAACCCTGTGCCTTACCACCAGATATCAACTGCGCGACGCCCTTGAACGCGGCCAAGGTGGCCAGTGTCGCGATCACCGGATTGACACGGCCGTAGACGATGATCAGCCCGTTGATCGCCCCGAGCACCAGCCCGACACCGATCGCGGCCAGAATGCCCAGCCAGGCATTGGAGCCGGTGGCGGTGAAGGCCATCGCACTGATCACCGACGCGACGCCGGCTTGCGAACCGACCGAAATGTCGAGCGCGCCACAGATGATCACGACCGTCTGGACAACCGCGAGCAGACCGAAAACCGTAACCGCTTCACCGATTCCGGCCAGATTCGCCGGATCGAGATAGCCATCGTTGAGCCAGGCGAAGATCGCGACGATCACCACCAGCGCACCGAGGAGGCTGAGGTTGCCGGTGCCTATCGCCGGTATCAGCCGTCCAAGCGTGAGGGCGGCCGCACCGCGCGCCGCTACCGATGGCGCCGCCCCGGCGACGGCGGGCTCCGCTGGAATCGAAAGTTGTTGGTCTGTCATGGGTTTCCTCGCGATGTATGCGACAGGTCGGCGGCCATGGCCAGTGCGAGAATCGCCTCCTCGCTGGCCGCTTCGCGGTCCAATTCGCCGGTGACCCGGCCGTGCTGCATGACAACGATCCGGTCGGCCAGGCCGAGCACCTCGGGTAGCTCCGAGGAGATCACCAGTACCGCGACGCCGGATTCGGCCAATTCCTCGATGATGTGGTAGATCTCGACCTTGGCGCCGACATCGACGCCACGGGTGGGCTCATCCAGGATGAGCACCTTGGGTTTTCGGGCCAGCCAACGAGCCAGCACCACCTTCTGTTGATTGCCGCCGGAGAGCTTGCGCACCTCTTGCTCGATGGAAGGTGTTCGCACCCGCAGTGATTCGACATGCTGGCGCGCCAGCCGCCGCTCCTCGCCACCTCGGACGAACCGCAGCCGCCGTAAGCGGTCGAGCATCGCGAGCGAAATATTGTCGCGCACACCGCGATGCAGCAGCAGCGCTTGTGCTTTGCGCTCCTCCGGCGCGTACCCCATTCCGGCCCGCACCGCGTCGCGCGGTTGACGCAGACGCAGTCTCTTGCCGTCCACCCGCACCTCGCCGGAGCGGATCGGCAGATCACCGGCGAGCGCCCCGGCCAGTTCCGAGCGACCCGCCCCGACCAGCCCGGCCAGTGCGACCACCTCACCGGCACGCACCCGCAGACTCACGTCCTGGACATCGTCGGTGGTCACCGCGTCCGCCTCGAGCAGCACCCGGCCCGGCATACTGTGCTTGCGCGCGAACAACGTCGACATATCCCGGCCGACCATCATCCGCACGATTTCGCGATCGGTGGTGTCGGCGGTGGCCCGCGCACCGACGAGCGCGCCATCGCGCAGCACCGCGACCCGATCGGCCAGCCGGAAGATCTCCCGCATCCGATGCGACACATAGATCACCGCGAGGCCCTGCTCGCGCAATCGACCGATCAGCGCGAACAGCGATTCGGTCTCATGATCCGACAGCGACGAGGTCGGCTCGTCGAAAGCGATCACCGTGGCGTCGGTGGTCAGCGCCCGCATGATCTCCACCAATTGCCGTTGTGCCGCAGTGAGTTTCGATCCGATGGTGTTCGGATCGAGATCACGGTCGAAGCCGAGTCGGGCGAGGTCGGCGCGCATCCGTTCGCGTAAGCCGACCCGGTCGAGCAGTCGGCCGCAGCGCCGCGGCAGCGACCCGAGATAGACGTTCTCGGCAACCGAAACATGCGGCACGATCTCCGGTTCCTGGCCGATCACCCGGATCCCGGCCGACCGCGCGTCGGCAGGGGTGGCCAGTTCGAGCAACTCACCATTCAGCTCGAGCCGGCCACCGTCCGGGCGGTGGTCGCCGCCGAGGATGCGGATCAGGGTGGATTTACCCGCTCCGTTCTCACCCATCAGGGCGGTCACCGCACCAGCGGGAAAGTCCAGGCTCACTTCGCGCAGGGCCGGCACCCCGGCGAAGCTCTTGCTCAGCCCGGATACCCGCAGTCCGGTCAACTGCATGTGACGCCAGCCTGCTGCCAGTTGGTCGAGTCGACCATCTTGGTCGGCGCGTAGGCCTCGGGCGGCATCTGCTTGCCGTTCTTCAGGTAGTCGTAAATCGTCTGAACCGAGAGTGCGCCAACGTCTTTGCCATTGATGAACAGCGCCGCCTTGAAGCCGGTCGGCTTGCCGCCGCGCCATTCCTTGCAGGCCAGATAGGCGCCGAGGCCGACGCCGAGCACATTGTCGGCGGAGTATCCGGCGTTCTGGATCGCGGCGACGCCGCCGCTGACGTTCTCGTCGTTGCAGCCCATGACAATCCAGTTCTTCACCGACCGATTGCCCGACACCGTTGCCGAGATCTTGTTCTGCGCATCCGACGGGGTGTTGTCGGTGCCGACCTCGATCACCTTGACGTCCACACCGGCGGCCTCCTTGAAGGCCTTCTGATTGGCCTTGACCCGGTCGGTGCAGACGGTCACATCCTGTTTCCAGGCGTCGATGATCGCGGTCTCCTCCGGCTTCCACCCGGCCTTCGTGAAGTCCTGACCGGCTCGGGTGCCGACCTCGGTACCCATTTGGGTGCCGCTGAAGCCGACCCGCGGCACCAGATTGTCCTTGGCGCAGGACGACGGATCCGGTCCATTGGTACAAACCTGATCATCGGAGGTCAGCAGTGCGACACCACCGGCCTTCGCGAGCTGGGCGACCTGCGGACCGACCGACGGATCGGGCACCACCACGATCACACCGCTGGCCTTCTGATTCACCGCGTTCTGCACCTCGGTGACCGCCTTGTTCGCGTCATTGCCGAGATTCACCACCTTCAGATCGATGCCCACCTCGGTGGCCTTGGCCTTCGCGCCCTCGGCCTCACCGATGAAGTACTCCTGATCGCCCTGCTTCTGCGCGTAAACGAGGCTGATCGCGTCCGTGTGGTGCTGCGGACCGGTCGCCTGCGAATCGTCCTTGCCCGATGAGCAGGCCGACGCGGCTAGCGCGAGCGATACCCCGCAGAAAACGGCTCTGGTCCAACGGCTTCGGTGGGTCCAGGACATTGGGTGCTCCTCTGATGCTGCGCCGGGCACTCGGCGCCTGGCAGTGACCTGGGTTACATTATGACTTCGGATAACTGTTGTAAATAGTGTTGTCAGAACTACTCGGGTAGCGTCTGCGAATATCAATCGGAAGGAGATGGCCCGAACCGTGTACCAGCTGACCGCGCGCGATATCCGACGGCGGAATCGGTTCTACGTACTGCAGGCGGTCTACGCCGCCGCGGGCCACACCAACCGTCAGGAGATCGCCCGCGCCACCGGGCTTTCGTTCGCGACGGTGGGCAATCTGCTCGCCGAACTACTCGATGTCGGGGTGCTCGCCGAACTCGGCTACGACGCGCCGGGCATCGGCCGGCCGCGTGCGCAACTGGCGATCAATCCCGCGCGCGGCATGCTCGTCGGCGTCGATATCGCCGAAACAACCATCCATTTCGACCTTTTCGACCTGGCCATGTCGGTGCTGCGATCCGTCGAAATACCCGTCGACCCCGCGGCCACCCAGCCCGACGATGTCGCCGAACTCATCATCCGCGGCATCCTCGAACTGATAGCCGGCGATTCCGACAAGGTGCTCGGTGTCGGCTTGAGCGTGCCGGGCCTGGTCGAACCCGAAGGCGGGGTCTCGGTGTTCTCGCCGTACTGGCACTGGCGCGACGTTTCGCTCAAGGCATTGCTCGCGCGGCGATTGCCGCATCCGCTGTACTTGGACAACCCACTGAAAGCCAGTACGGCAGCGCATCTTTGGTTCGGCGCCGGGCGGGATGTGGACGATCTGATCGTCGTCACGCTGCGCGCCGGAGTCGGCATCGGTGTCGTCATCGATGGCGCGCTCTATCGCGGCGTGACCAATAGCGCGGGCGAATGGGGGCACACCAACCTCGTCATCGACGGACGCGAATGCCGCTGCGGACGCAACGGTTGCGTCGAGGCCTATGTGAGCGCGCGCGGCATCGTGCAGACCCTGCGCGAACTCGCACCGGCCAGCCCGCTGCTCGCGGCCGACGATGCCACCACCATCGCGGCGATTGCCGCCAGCGACGACCCGATCGCCGACGAGGTCATCGAGAAGACCGGCAATTACCTGGGCGTAGCGGTCGCCAACCTGGTCAACCTGTTCAACCCGCGCACCATGGTCTTCGGCGACCTCGTCGCGAACGTCCTCGGCGAACGACTGTTGGCAGTTACCCGCCGGGTAGCCGCCCACCACGCCATGTCCGACCCCTTCGCCGCGGTCACTCTCCAACTCTGCACCCTTCCCCACAACCCCGTCAGCCTCGGCGCTGCCACCTTCGCCCTCGAAGGCTTCCTGGCCGACCGCGAAACCTTCGGCTCCATCGCCGAACGCCGTGCCATCCGCACGTCGAGTTCGTAAGTTGATTCGGTTGTGCGACAACATCTCTGGATCGCCGGGGCATGAGGCCCGGTCGACAGCTCGACTGCGCCCCTGCCATGTGAACCAGCCGCCCAGCGGCATCGCTGCTATCACAGCCTGTGGATAGCCCGCGAAGCTGATGTACCTGCTCCTGCAGCGCCACATTGTCAATGCGTTCGAGTGGTCGGGGTTGAGGTAAACCACCACGCCGATGGGTCGGCGTAACCCGGCATTTGCTCGGTGGGCGGCTACGGTGGGCGAAATTTCCTTGCAGTACAGCCACGCACTTTCCCCGTGACGATAGCGAGGATCCGTGTCGAACCGCCCGCATTTCCCCCGACGTCTGGTGACGTCCATAATGATGGCCGCGGTCGTGGCCTGCGGCGCCGCGCCCACCGCGGCCGAGCCGCCGGACCCGACACCCGCGGTGCCGCCCCCTCCGGTCTGGACCCCGTGCCCCGACGCCGCCGGTTTCGAATGCGCCACCGTGGCCGCACCGTTGGACTATCAGCATCCGGAAGTGCGCACGATCGAGCTGGCGGTCATCCGGCACCTGGCAACCGATCCAGCGCATCGGATCGGCAGCCTGCTGTTCAACCCCGGTGGGCCGGCACCGGCTATCGACCTGTTCATCGGGGAGTATCCGTTCTTTCCCCAAGAGATGCGGGAACGGTTCGACATCGTCAGCTGGGACCCGCGCGGGTTCGGACGCTCGACCGCCGTCCAATGTTTCGACACCGCCGCGGAGTACGCGGCCTGGTCCGCACAGTTGCCTGCGGGGTTTCCCGTCGGCCAGGAGGAACAGCGGCGGTGGATCGAACTCAATGCCGAACTGGGTCGGCATTGCGAACAACGTGACCCGGTCTTGCTGCGGTTCGTCTCGACCACAGATTCGGCACACGACTTGGATTTGCTGCGTGCGGTCCTCGGCGACGAGCGGTTGACCTACATGGGGGCCTCCTATGGGACGCTGCTCGGCGCTACTTACGCCAACCTCTTCCCCGACCGGGTGCGGGCGATGGTGCTCGACGGCAATGTCGATCCCACCGCCTGGTATCACGACAACTCGGCGCTGCCGACCTTCCTGCGCGAAGGCTCCGACCTGGGGACGGCCGAAACGCTGAAGCAGTTTCTCGATCTGTGCAGCCGAGCCGGCCGCGGCGCCTGCCCCTTCGCGGCCGCCGACCCCTGGGCGACCCGAGTCAAATACGAGCTACTGCTGCACCGCCTGCTCATCCACCCACAGGGCATCTTCACCTACGCCCTCACCGCCTCCCTCGTTCGAACAGCCCTACAACTCGTCCATCCCGTGGACGCGGCCCCGAACTGGTCGTCGCTGGCCGAGCTGCTGCAGGACCTCTGGCTGGGCCAGATGCCACAGAGCACCGCTTCGATGGCCTCGGTTCCGACGATGCCGAGCGAGGTCCGGCCATCCGCGGTGAGCGACTCGTCGTCGGCTGCCCCCGTCCAGCAGCAGAGCTACTCGGGCATCGAGCAGGTATATGCGCTGGTGTGCAGCGAGAGTCCCAACCCACGCGATCCACAGGTGTATGGCCCCCTGGCCAAATTCGCCACCCTGCGATCCGGGACAGTCGGGCCCTTCTGGTCGTGGGTGACCGAGGCGTGTTCCACCTGGCCGGGAAAGGCGGCCCACCGCTACACCGGCCCGTGGAACCGTTCCAAGACGCCGATCCTCACGGTCAACACCGTCTTCGATCCCGCCACCCCGTATCGAGCCGCCCTGGCCACGACCGCCCAACTCGGCAACGCTCGACTGCTCACCGTCGCCGGATACGGGCACACCACCTTGAACAACCCGAGCAGTTGCGCGAATGCCCACGAAAGCGACTACGTCGTGCGAGGCGTGCTACCCCCACCCCACACCGTCTGCCAGCAGGACAGCCCACCATTCACCTAACGCGTTTCCAACGAGTCCGCACCGGCGTCCGCCCATCCGCCGTCGCGGTGCGCCGCCCGACCCGCAGCCCGATCCCAACCGGCGAATCGGGCCAGGTGAAATCAGCAAGGGAAATACTCGGTCGCATGAACCGAGCCTGGACGACCCGCACACGCCGGGCAGGCACCGCCGGTTCTAGTACAACAGGGGCGGGGACGGCGGGAAGGCGATGGGAAGTGCGGTCAGCGCCCGGTGGAACGGCCCCGGCCGCCACGTCAGCTCGCTGGTCGACACGGCGAGGCGGATCTCGGGGAGTGCGTCGAGTAGTTGGTCGATGGCGTCCTGTGCGATCAGGTAGGCCATCGAATTCGCGGGGCAAACGTGCGGTCCAGCGCCCCAGGCCAGATGGGAGCGATTGCCCATGTATTGATTCGCGATGATCGCGGGATCGGTATTGCAGGCGGCGATGCTGATGACGACCGGCTGGTGGGCGGGTAGCCAGACACCGTCGATCAGGATCGGCTGGCGCGGAAAGCTGATGCCGAAGTTCGCCATCGGCGGATTGTTGAACAACACCTCGTCGAGCGCGTCCCTGGTCGATAGGCTCCCCCCGAGCACGCTGCCACCGAACCGCTCATCGGTGAGGATCAGCATGAGAGCATTGGCGATCAGATTCTGCTGCGGTTCGATGCCCGCGCCGTACAGCGAGCCCAACTGGTGCACCATCTCGGTATCGCTCAGCGCCGCCGGATGCCGCAGCATCCGCGTGGTGATGTCGTCGCCGGGCTCGGCGCGCTTGAGCTGGACCAATTCCAGCATCGCCCCGCCGAGCAACTGGTTGCCGTGCTCGGCGTCCACGCCCTCGACCATCGCGGCCAGACCGGTCGCGGCCCGCTGCGCGATATCGGCCGGACATCCGAGCGTAGCGTTCAGTACCGCGAAGGCGAGCGGAAACGCATACTGGTGCACCAGATCGGCCGAACCGTCGCCACAGAACGAATTGATCAGCGGGACAGCGAGTTTCGCGACCGTATCGTGTAGATCGTACTGATCGACCTGGTCCAGGCTCTCGACAGTGGTCTGCCGATACCTGGCATGCGCTTCACCGGCATTGCGCAAGGCATCCGGCCGCCACTGCATCATCGGGAGCACCGGGCAGTCGGCGGCCACACTCTGCTGCCAGGTGCGCGGATCGGCTGGAAAATGATCTGGATCATTCATGATCCGCAGGGCCGTGTGATAGCCGACCACCAAGGTGGCGGGCACCCCCGGCGCCAGATTCACCGGCACCAACGCCCCATACCGCTCGCGCATATCCCGATACGCCCGATGCGGGTCCGCCGCGAACTCCGGCGTGTACAACGCCATCCGCGGCCCATCCGTATCGATCGGCGAAGTGAACGGTGCACCGCCGTGCGCCGAAGACGACATCGTCATCGAAAAACTCCAGCATTTGAACAAACAAGCCCTGTGAGCCTAAGCACCCACACCGCCCCACCGCACCCCAACCGAATAACAGGCCCACGGACTGGTCAGATGCGCACGTGTGCTGCGCGGAGACCACCTCCACCAGCGCATGACGATTATGTGTGCCTGGACACGGCCGACGTCGAAACGGGGTTCCTCGATCTCGGAACGGCAGGAGCCGGGTTCGGCGATTGATCTCTGTACCTGGGGCCGCCGCTCGACGCCGCGCCATGGTGGTCGTTGCCAGTTAAGGTGTAGCTGCACGGTTCCCGGCTGCGGTGATCGTTATTCAGTAAAGGGAGTCCGAGCGGATGGATCGCCCGAATCAGGGGATCAGCCGGCGCAGTGTGCTGCTGGCGGCCGGGGCCTCGATCGCACTCGGCCCACTGGCGCAGCCGACGCGGGCAGGGACGATCACGCGGCGAGTGCCAACCGGTCCCGAGGAGCCCGGGAAGCGGGCTGACCTGGCAGAACAGGCGATTATGCGGCGGCACGTGCGCACGCTGTGGGGCCAGCCGGGGCTGCGGCTGGGCCTGCTCGCCTGGCCGGCATCCCTGCTGGACCAGTCGTTCGTGCGATGGTGCTACTGGTGGCAAGCCCACCTTCTCGACTGTGCGGTGGACGCCGCGTACCGCGCCCGCACCCCCGAACGCATCGACCAGGTCGTCGCCCTCGCACTCGGTATCCGGACGCGCAATCTCACCGGCTGGACCAACCGGTACTACGACGATATGTCGTGGCTGGTGCTGGCGCTCGAACGCACCGACCGGCTGCTCGGTGTCCGGTTCGGCGGCCCCATCGGGGACCTGCGGACCGCCTTGCTCGACGGCTGGAACCCGGTCGTCGGTGCGGTGCCCTGGCGGTCCGGCGACGATTTCTACAACACCCCTGCGATCGGTCCGACCGGCATCGCTCTGGCGCGTTTGGGCGAATTGTCGCGCGCTCGGCAACTTGCCGATTTCTTGCACACCCGATTGCGCGATACCGACAGCGGCCTGATCCTCGATGGTGTCCACGAGCCCGGCGACCGAGTGAACCGGACTATCCACACCTACAGCCAGGGCGTGACCATTGGGCTGGAAACCGAGCTGGCAGTGCGCACGGGCGAATCGAGCCATCACCGGCGCGTGGCGACACTCGTTGCCGCAACCGAAGACCGGCTCACGGACGCGGGAGTGATCGCCGGGGCCTCCGGGGACGACTCCGGGCTGTTCATGGGAATCCTCGCCAGGTATCTCGCCGAAGCAGCACTGGTATTGGACAACACCACCGCCGCGGATATCGTGCACGCGTCCGCGCGGGCGGCCTGGGAACACCGTGCCGAGGTGGACGGGCTACCCCTGTTCGGTCCGGACTGGACCCGCCCGGTCACGGTGCCTGAGCATCCGGGAACCTTTCCCCCGCTCACGCACTCGTCGGTCACTTCGTCAGCGAACCTGAGCCGGGATCTGTCGGTACAGCTGAGCGGGTGGATGCTGCTCGAAGCGGATTACCAGCTCACCGCCGCGGGACGCTGAACCCAGCGCAGCCGAGCCACGACGTGGGCAATGGCGCCCAAGCCGGACAGGCGCGCGACGTTATTGGGGTGCCGCGGAGCGCGGGAAGCGAAGGGTGACGAGTTGGAAAGGTCGTAGCCGCAGGCGAACTCCCGCGTCCTGTGGTGCGGCGCAGGTGTCACCTTGCAGTGGTCGTTCCAGCAGATCGCAGATCTGGAATCCGGCGATATCGAAGCCCGGGGTGACCAGCGCCGACGCCCGGCCGCCGTGGGCCTCGTAGACGCGCAGCACAACATCGCCGCTGCCGTCGTCCGCGAGTTTGACGGCACTGGTTACCACAGCGTCGTTGTCGATAATAAACAGTGGCTCAACGGGTTCGGCGACACGTGGACGCGAGGTGGTGAGGTTGATCCGGTAGCCGGCACGCACCGCATCCCCGATCGAAGCGCCGGGGATGAGCCCGTGCCGGAAGTGATGTGTGCCGTGATCGGTTGCCGGATCCGGGAATCGTGGTGCCCGCAAGAGCGAAAACCGTAGTGTCGTCGTCGTTGCGCCATCGGTTCGAACGGTGCGGGTGACGTCGTGCCCATAGGTCGAGTCATTGACGAGCGCCACACCCCAGCCGGGCTCGGCGAAGTGGACGAATCGGTGATTGCAGGCCTCGAACTTCGCATACTCCCAGCTGGTGTTGGTGTGGGTAGGCCGAAAGACGTGCCCGAACTGGGTCTCGGAGGCGTAGCGGTCGGCGTGAATGTCGAGGGGGACGGCGAGTTTGAGGAACTTCTCGGTCTCGTACCAGTCGACCGTGGTGTCGATATCCAGTCCGGGTGCACCCGCCCGCAATGTCAGGATCTGCTCGACCGTGGAAGACCCGAAGTAGCGGCCGACCCGCACCACGGCGGCACCTTTCGAATCCATTTCTGCCGCCACGAATTCCGCTTCGGTCAGGTCGGTAACCCGGTTTCGGTAGAAACGGTCGACATCCCATGCGTCCCAGGAGTTCGGCAGATCCGGATGCAGCTGCAACAGATTCGCGGCCGAACCCGGTGCCAGCGTCTCGCGCTGATGCGCGAGGTCGAACACCGATACGACAAGCCCGCGCACATCCACTTCGACCCGCACCAGACCGTTGTCGAGGACGAACCCGCCACCCGCGCGCTCGCCCACCGAACACCGGCCGCCCGAATCCACCACGGCCGCCGCACCGGCCCGAACCGATCGCCAGGTGTGCGGCGTCGAGTTGAACTCATTCGGTCCCACCCGCTCACCGCCGAGCACCCATTGCGCCCGCTCGATGATGGCCGTCAACTCCTCGGCCACCGTCGCATACGTCCGCTCCGCCTCCCGGTGCACCCATGCGATCGACGAGCCGGGTAGAATATCGTGGAACTGGTTCAACAGCACCGTCTTCCAGATCCGGTCCAAGGCCGCGTACGGGTACTCGAATTTCTTCCGCACCGCGGCGGTGGCGGCCCACAGCTCGGCCTCCCGCAGCAGGTTCTCGCTACGCCGGTTGCCCTGCTTGGTCTTCGCCTGACTCGTCAATGTGCCGCGGTGCAACTCCAGATACAGCTCCCCCACCCACACCGGCGGATTCTCGTATTCGGCCTCGGCCTTGGTGAAGAAGCCGGATGGCGAGTCCCACAATACTTTCGGTGCGCCCTCGAGGTCGGCCATCCTGGCGGCCTTCGCGATCATCTCCCGCGTCGTACCGCCACCACCGTCGCCCCAGCCGGTCGGCGCGAGTGAAATCGACGCGCGGCCTTTATCCCTGAAATTCCTTGCGGCATGGGCGATCTCGTTTCCGCGCATCGAGCAGTTGTAGGTATCGGCCGGCGGAAAGTGGGTGAAGATCCGGGTTCCATCGATACCCTCCCATAGGAAGGTATGGTGCGGAAACCGGTTGGTCTGGCTCCACGAAATCTTTTGCGTCAGTAGCCATTTCGATCCCGCGGCCTTGATTATCTGCGGCAGTCCGGCAGCGAAACCGAAGGTGTCGGGCAGCCACGCCTCCTCGTTCTCGACACCGAATTCCGTGAGAAAGAACCGCTTACCGTGCACGAACTGCCGCGCCATGGCCTCCGAACCCGGCATATTCGTATCCGACTCGACCCACATGCCGCCGGTGGGCACGAACCGTCCCTCCGACACCGCCTGTTCGACCTGCGCGTAGACCTCGGGACGATGCCGCTTGATGAAGTCGTATTGCGCGGCCTGGGACATCGCATAGATGAACTCGGGCTCCTCGGCCAGCAACGCGGTCATATTCGAGGTCGTGCGCGCGACCTTGCGCACTGTCTCACGCAGCGGCCACAGCCACGCCGAATCGATATGCGCATGCCCGACAGCGGAAATGACGTGCGCGGAAGGCGCCGCGGGCTTGGCGAGCACCTCGACCAGACATGCGCGCGCCGCCGCCGCGGTGGCGTTCACATTCTGCAGATCGACGGCGTCGAGCGCGCGCTCGATCGCACGCACGATGTCGTAGCGGCGGGCGGGTTCCTCGGGCATCTCGTGCATCAGCTCGCCGAGTACCTCCAAATCCTGTACCAGCTGCCAGACCGCATCGTCGAAAACCGCGAGATCCAGTCGGCCGAGCCGATACTGCGGCTCGGCACCGGCGGTGGACTTGTCACCGAGAGCGGTCGGCGAAAAGAAGGGAATGATCGGGTTCGATGCCGCCTCGACGTGCAGCAGCACCCGCTCGCCGCCGACCGCCGGGGACGCCACCGGCACCCACTGGTTACGCGGGTGCAGACCCTTCACCGGCGATCCATCCGATCGATAGACCAGACCCTCGCATTGGAAACCCGTCATATTCCGGTCGAACCCGAGATCGATGATCGCCTCCACGATCTTGCCCGCCCACTCGGCAGGCACCGTGCCCTCGACCGTGAGCCAACTGGTACCCCATGGCGCGCCCCACCTGGCACCGGATTCGATGGGCGTGCGGGGTGCGGCCAAGCCCTCGGCGACCGGCACCGGTTCATCCGGCGCGACCCAGATCGATGCCCGCAATGGCACCGACTCCGGGTAGATCGCCGGAATGATCCGCTCTGTGAGAACTCGCCCCAGGCGGTCTTCGATCAACCGTCGGTCATCGTGCACGGCGCTGGCTCCCATCGGGACCGGAGGAGTGATCATCAGCCGCCCCCATTGTCCGTTAGCACAATGAATTCCGGGCGATCCCAGCCCCTTGCATCATTCCATCATTCGATGTACCGTTATTTAACGGCTCAATATATTTGGTTCATCAGGTCGGCGGACCGGACTTCGGCGACGCCGACGGACATGCGGCTGTGCGCGCTCGGGAGGCGAAATGCTCAGTCTGGAAGGTCGACTGGCCCAGCTCATCGAGGAAGCAAGAAACCTGGAACCCGGGGCAACCGTCGAGACAGTAGGTGGCCTGCAATCGGTCCTCGGCTCCCTGGATCAGGAACTCGCGATAACGGCACCCGACATCGAGCAGCGCCGTGCACTCGGCAAGCTCCGCCGGGAAGCCGGATTGCTGTTGGCCGATGCGCGCGCCCGCGCTGTGCTGGCGCGCGATTTCGGGTGATCCGACACCGACCGCCGTTCGCGGTACCGGCTTCGGGTTCCGGGTCCAAGATCCGGAAGCTGCGCCCACCCGCCCCGTGAACCCCCTGGTCCACGGGCCGACCGGAATTGCGGACCGGATACAAGATCAGCCGACCGGGACTACGATCACAGGACACACATCACACGCGGACAACGCCCAGGCAGGAGTCCCATGTGTCGTTTGTTCGGGTTATCGGCCGCACCACGACGAGTGCGGGCCACATTCTGGCTACTCGATGCGCCGGACAGTCTGTCGATACAAAGCAGACGCGAACCCGACGGCGTCGGCCTCGGCACCTTCACCGCCCACGGCCCGCCCCTGGTGGAGAAACAACAGATCGCCGCGTACGAGGACATCCAATTCGCTCGGGAGGCGCGCGAACGCGAATCAATGACGTTCGTCGCACACATCCGCTACGCCACGACCGGCGGCCCGCAACCCCGCAACACTCACCCGTTCGAGCAGCGTGGCCGCCTGTTCGCCCACAACGGTGTGTTGCACGGCCTCGACGAATTGGACGGCGAACTCGGTGACTATCTCGATCTGGTGCACGGCGACACCGATTCCGAACGCTTCTTCGCCCTGATCACCCAGCGCACCGACCGGCACGACGGCGACGTCACCGCGGGCATCAGCGACGCGGTCGGGTGGATCGCGGACCGACTACCGGTCTACGCCCTCAACCTGGTGCTCACCACGGCAACAGACCTGTGGGCACTTCGATATCCGGATACGCACAGCCTCTTCGTCCTCGAACGCGCGGCTGGCGGCCCGCAGGGCGATCGGCACCTGGACCAGGCCGGACGGGCCGGAATCCGAACCCGCAGCGGACACCTGCGCGACTTCCCCGCGGTCGTCGTGGCCAGCGAGCGCACCGACGAGGACCCACGCTGGCGTGCACTCGCACCCGGCGAACTGATCCACGCCGACAACCAGCTGCGCGTGCGATCCAGCACCGTCCTGGATTCCGCACCGCGCCATCGGCTGACGCTGGCACAGCTCGACAACCGTGCGGCGGCGGCGCAGTCGGGGCGCTGACCCACGGCAGCAGATGACCGCCACATTCCCAGACGTCGTCAGGTGCCGCCGGGCCTGCGTCGTGCGCTGCCGCACGCTGGGCTCCGCGCCGCACTCGTCTTGTTCCAGCACGACTATCGGGAGGCCAAGTGAGAATCAGGCCGCGGGAGACTCCCACGTGAATCCGTCGAGGTCGGTGCTGGGCCCGATATTGCCGCCGATGACTATCCGGTGCGACCCAGTGCCTTCCGCGGGAACGCCCGCATCCTTGGCGGCGGCCCGGCGGCCGTAGAGCGCAAGCTTGACCGACGACGGCGCAGTGTCGAATTCGACGTACTTGCTGCCGAAACTCTTCGCCACGGTCAGGCCACGATCGACGTAGAACTGCTTGGTCGCCTTCACATTGTCGACCCCGAACAGAACGACGAAATCGTCGATCTCGCGGGTGGCCGGACCGGTGTCCTTCTTCGCCGACGTCGCGATCTTCCAGATCGCCCCGTCCGGAGCCTGGACGACGCCGCCGTAGCCCCAGAAGCTCTTCTTGGCGGGCTTCACTGTCGTCGCGCCCGCGGCGACAGCGCTGCCGATGAGGCTGTCGACCGTACTCGGCTGTGATACCACGAGCGACAGGACGAAGCCACGGAAACCGGTCGTCGGCGCATCCGAGGCGCGCACGCGCAGCTTGTCGCCGAGACCGAACGCGGCGGTGTAGAAAGCCGCTGCGGCCGCGGTGTCGGAAACCTCGAGGATGACGGATTCGATGGCGGCTTGGTTAACGGTGATGTTCATGGCAATCACGTTATTTCCCCCCGGTGACCAGCGCTTCTCGATTCCTGATCGCTTTCGGGCACTCGGTCGGCGCGGGCCCGTCGATGCTCGTGCGCGCACTGCCGCGGCATTCGCCCGCTACTGGCTGGACCACAAGCACGCGGCACATCGACACCGGAACCGGACCCAACGTGAAACAGTTTGCCGCCCAAACATTCCTGATCCGTCCATCGCCGATGGCGATCGAGTTACCCTGAGGTGATGCGATCTCGGTTCCATCGGTGTTTCTTGGCCGCGCTCGCCGCCGCGATATCAACCGTGCTGCTGTGCGCGCATTCCTCGGCCGTCCCGCCGATCCGGTCGAATGCCGCCCTACCGGTATTGGATTCGAATTTCCTCTGGGGTGTCGCGTCCTCCGGATTCCAGTCCGAAGGCCATGCGCCCGACAGTAACTGGACGCGTTACATCGCGAACTCCGGAGCCGACGAGCTGCACGATTCGGTCGACTTCTACGACCGATACGACTCCGACATCGACCTGGCGGCCGCGCTGGGTGTCAAGGTGTTCCGGATCGGAATCGAATGGGCTCGCGTGCAACCCGCGCCGGGCACCTGGGATGACGCCGCATTCGGTTTCTACGACGCGGTGATCGCAAAGATCGTGCGCGCCGGAATGCGACCGATGATCACCCTGGACCACTGGGTCTATCCCGGCTGGGCCGCCGACCGCGGCGGCTGGCGAAATCCAGGTATGGTCGGGGATTGGCTGGCCAATATGCGCAGGGTCGTCGACCGGTACGCGTCCCGAAATCCGTTGTGGGTCACTGTGAACGAGCCGGCCGCCTACATCGCGCACGAGACCGGTCGGGGTGGCGCGAGCGGACCGGAGATGCTCGAGCGGGTCGCGCAGGCCCACAACACCATCTACGACTACATCCACCAGGTCCAGCCCGGCGCCCAAGTGACCAGCAATGTCGGCTACGTGGCCGGGTCGGAGGCGCAGGTCAACGGCGCGCTGGTCGATCGCATCGCGGACCGGCTCGACTATGTGGGCGTCGATTACTACTTCGCCTACGATCCGGCGCAGTCGCTGCTGAGTTCCATTACCAGGGCCATCGGGTCGGCGATGCCGCAGCTGCCGGGTCAGCGCATCTGGGAGCTGCCAGTGCGTACCGAAGGCATCTACTATGCGCTGCAATACTATTCGCGCCGCTTTCCGAACAAACCGCTCTACATCGTCGAGAACGGCCTGCCCACCGAAAACGGCATGCCCCGCGGCGACGGTTACACCCGCAGCGATCACCTTCGCGACACCGTCTACTGGATCCAGCGCGCTAAGGCAGACGGCATGAACATCATCGGCTACAACTACTGGAGCCTCACCGACAACTACGAATGGGGCAGTTACACACCACGATTCGGCCTCTACACCGTCGACGTGCGTACCGACCCGTCGCTCACTCGCCGCCCCACCGATGCTGTCGGCACCTACACCCAGATAGTCGCCGAGGGCGGTGTCCCCGCCGATTACCGCCCTACCCGCGGCCCATCGCTGTGTGTGTTCGTCGACCCACCGGCCAGCTGCCTGAGCCCGGTCGCGAACCCGTAGTGTGCCGGCTCATCGACGATCTCGTTGCAGTACACGACCATTGCTCGACGACAAGCGAGTCGCGGCTGAAGTAGTCAGCAGGTCAGCTCGGGCTGGGCTGTGGGAGATACGGAGTCAGGGCGTGGGCGAGGTTGCTGATGGTCAATGATTGCAGCCAGACACGTCCGGGACCGGTGAGCGCGGCCAGGAACAGGCCGTCGCCCCCGAAGAGGATATTACGGATGCCGCGCAGCAGCGTGATGTCGAATCCGACAGTAGCGTCGAACATTCCGACGTGGCCGGGATGCACGCGCAGCGTTTCACCGGGCGCGAGGGTGTATTGCACAACTTCGCCGGACAACTCGACCCAGGCGTGGCCCAGCCCGCTCAAACGCTGCAGGGTGAATCCGGCGCCACCGAAGATGCCGGCACCGAGGCGCCGCTGGAAGCTCAGTGTGACGCGCACATCACTTGTGCCGCAGAGGAATCCGTGCCGGTGCACCATGTACTCGGACCCGGGCCCCAGTCCGATGGGCAGGATCTGGCCGGGCAGTTTCGCCGCGAACGCGACCCGGCCCGGATGCTTGGACGCGGTGTACTCGGTCATGTACCAGCCCGCCCCGGCGGCCGCGCGTTTGACCGCCCCCAAGAGCCCGCCCGAATTCGACAGCCGAGATGAGGTATGCAGCCGGATCGAGTCGGTCATCCACGACAACTGCCCGGCCTCGGCGACCAGCCCCTCACCTGGGATGAGGGAAACCTCCAGGACCGGCATCACCGTGCCGATAATTCTGGTATCCACCCGATGCTCCGGTCCCGTCGAGGCATCGTGATGCCTTGGACAACAACGACATCCACCAGAGTAGGCGCTCAACATCCACCGCGCTGCCCTGCCGTGGCAGCGCGGTCGGTGTGACCTGGGCCGGGCTCGGGAGCTGGCGGCATTCGCAAGACCGTGCCCGCTGAATCATGTTCACATTCCGTTGAATTCGACGATCGGCGGCGGGTAGTCGGTCGCGCGGACGCCCGCCCGCCACGGTCGATGGATCTCCGCACCGGGCAACATCGCCAGCTCGGGCAGCCAGCGCCGCACATAGTCGCCTTCGGGATCGAACCGCTCGGCTTGGCGCAGTGGGTTGAGCACCCGACTGGAGCGGGTGTCGGTGCCCGTACCCGCCATCCACTGCCAGTTCAGCCGGTTGTTCGCGACATCGGCATCGACCAGCCATTGCTCGAAGTGTTCGGCCCCGGCCCGCCAATCCACCCGCAGCGTCTTGACCAGGAAACTCGCGGCAATCAAGCGGGCACGTCCCGGCATCCAACCCTGGATGAGCAGCTGTCGCATCCCGGCGTCGACCATCGGGTATCCGGTGCGCCCGGCCCGCCAGGCCGCCTCGGCCCAGGGATCCGACCGCCACGGTTCGCGCATCGCCTTGTAGTCGGACACGGCCACATCGCGCCGGTCGGCAAGCACCTGGTGATAGAAGTCGCGCCAGGCCAATTGCCGCACGAAGGCGTATCCACCCGGATCGGCCGTATCGGTGCGTGTCACCACCTCGGCAGCGGACAAACAGCCGAAATGCAAGAAGGGCGACAGCCCCGAAGTGCCATCGGCGGCGGGCACATCTTTGTCCTCGGCGTAACGATGCACCGGCCCGGACAACCATTGCTCCAATTCTTTCCGACCGGTTGTCTCGCCGCCGACTGCCAGTTCAGGTGAACCCGCATCGACGCCGGCGGGGTCCGGTATCGGGTCACTGGTTATCCGCGGCGCCGTGACCGTGCCCGGCGCGGCGAGCGATCGCCGTTTCGGCGTATCGAGCCACCGGCGGAAGTACGGCGTGAAAATCGCGTAGTGACCGCGCCCGGTATCGGGCCGAATCGCACCCGGATCCACGGCGGTGATCGAGGCCGCGTGGCTGCACAAGCCGCAGCCGATGCGCGAAAGCCGCTCCCGCAGCGCGTGTTCCCGATCCCTGCTGTAGCGGGTGACGTCCATGGCGAGGTGCAGGCTCCGCGCACCGGTATCGATCGCAACCCGCTCGACCTCGTCGGCCACCCCGCCGTGGCGGATGATCAGCCTGCCGCCCCTTGCCCGAAGCTCCTCATCGAGCTCACACAGCGCTGCTGCCAGAAACCGCATCCGATTGGGCGCGTTTCGCACCCTGGCCAGGAGGTCGGCATCCAACACGAACAGCGGTACCACCGACTCGGCTTCGCGGCACGCAGCGGTCAGTGCCGGATTGTCGTGGACACGCAAATCTCGGGTGAACAACACGATCGAGGCGGCCATGTCCTCACTGTAGAAGCTGTTCGATATACAAACGGTCCCGCCAGTCATAGCGGCTGGGAGCGGTGTTTCTTCTACAGTGGAAGCAGGCGGTGTCGGTGACCGGGAAGGGTGGGCATGTCATCGATTTTGGTGAAGGGGCAGAACGGCCCGCTGACCGCCAGCGAGGTAGTGATCCGGGTACAGGTCGCCGCGCCGGCCGATGTGTCGGCGTTGTTGGTGACCGAGCAGGGGCGGGTGCGGTCGGATTCGGATTTCGTGTTCTACAACCACCCTGTCGGCCCGGGTGTGCGTGTGCAGCCCGGACAAGCGGGGCAACCTGGAGCGTTGGTGGTGTCGCTGGGTGCGGTGCCCGCCGATATCGCCGAGGTCCGGGCAGTCGTCACGCTCGACACTCCGGGTAACGTGTTCGGCCGCATTCCCGTACCGATCGCGATCGTCGAAGATGCGGCGGGGAACCGGTTATACGAGTACCGCATCGAGGGCCTCGATGCGGAGTCGATCGTGATCGCGGTCGAGGTATACCGACGCCACGGCCGCTGGAAGGTCCGCGCGGTCGGGCAAGGCTACGCGGGCGGGTTCGCCGCCCTGGTCACCGACCACGGCGTCACCGTTGACGACCCACCTCGCCCGACCACCCAACCCACAGCGACGGCCTATCCTGCGTCCGCGCCGAGCTACCCACCACCGGTCACCCCGACGTATGCGCCTGCGCCGCAGCAGTATTCACCACCAGCGTTCCCCCCGCCTCCCGCACCGGGCCCGAACGACCCCGCCGCCGACCCGGGGCATCCGCCCGCTCGCGCGGGTCGCGCGACGCCGAGCAGCCCGCAGCCGCAGCAGGCGGGTGAGGTGAATTTGTCGAAGAGCCGCCCGGTCAACCTGGCCAAGGGACAGCGGGTCACGTTGCGCAAGGACGGTGGCGTCGCGTTGACCCGCATCATGATGGGATTGGGGTGGGATCCGGTAAAGCGGGGCAGTTTGTTCGGGCCCCGTCGGGTGAACATCGATCTCGACGCGTGGGTGGCACTGTTCGCGCAGCGAAATCTGGTGGATGTCGCCTACTACGGGCAGTTGTCGTCCAAGGACGGATCGATTCGTCATCAAGGCGACAACCTCACCGGCGAAGGTGAGGGCGACGACGAGGTCATCCTCGTCGATCTCACCCGGGTACCGGCCCACATCACCACGCTGCTGTTCGTCGTGACCTCGTATGAGGGGCACACCTTCGAGCAGGTCTCGAATGCGTTCTGCCGCTTGGTCGACAGCGGCACCGGCGCCGAACTGGCCCGCTATACCCTCGCCGGTGGAATGCCGTTCACCGCGATCGCGATGGCGAGAGTGTATAGGGTCGGCGGGGACTGGAAACTTCACGCGCTCGGCGAGGGCTTCCACGCCAAACACCCCGGCGAGGCCGTACCGCACCTGGGCCGATTCCTCACCCCACAGTGACTCCGAACGCGGCGCAGCGGAACCGATGCCCGGTCTGCCGGTTGCCAGCGAATCTGTTGGGCCGCAGTGTATTTACTCAGCCGTCCAGGCCGTTGGTGGGACCGGTGCGGCTATTTCCGGCCGCGGAGCACGAGGAAGGCCATCCAGGCTGCGCCGGCGAGCACCAGCGCACCCCCTATACCGACGACCGACAGCAGAAAGTCCATGGCTTCGAGTGTAAGCCGAGTGCGCCGGCGTGCGGGGCGAACCAGAAGGTCCTCTCGGACCGGCATTCCACCGGACGCCTCGACCAGGACTCCGCTCGGCGATGTCGACGGTGCTACTGGACCCGGCCCCGAGCCGGAATCGACTCGGGGCCAGATATATCGACAGGGAGGATTACTTCAGTCGGAGGCTGCCGAACAGGCCGTTCTTCTCGTCATCCGGGCCCGCGGTGAAGTAGAGGGCGTCGGCGTCGCCGAGACCCTCGCCATTGCCGAACATCAGGCCCCACAGGCCGTCGATCTCGGCGGGCTTACTGTCGGCGTCGCGCAGGTAGTCGACGAACTTGCCCGAGGTGTCGTCGAGAGCAAGGATGCGGCCCGCGCCGCCGAAGTTGCCGATCAGGAGCTTGCCGCTGAGCGAGCCGAAGCCCTGTGGGGCGATGGTGACGGCCCAGGGGGCGTTGAGGCGGCCGTCGGCGTCGAAGGTGCGGACCAGCTTGCCGTCCTTGTCGAACTCGGCGACCTGGCCCATCTTCGCCTTGTTGGCGGCTTCCTTCTCCTTATCCTTGTCGAGCTTGTCCTCTTCACCCGCGCGGATCTTGGTCTTGTTGTTCTCGTCGGCCTGGGTGACGGCGTAGGTGACGAAGACGCGGTTGCCGATGGTGGCCACGTTGAACGGGGCCGGGTCGCCGATCTTGACCTTCTTGCCCTTCGCTGCATCGGCCGGGTCGACGGCGTCACCGGTGGCGAAAGGGTTGGCGAAACCGGTGGTGGGCACCAGCTTCCAGTCCTTGTCGAAGGTGCGCACCTGCGGGTCGGAGCCGAAGTCGGCGGCCAGCAGCTTGGTGCCGGACGGGTCCAGGGCGATGCCCTTGAACTTCATTCCCTGTGCGGTGCCGTCGAATTCGAGAACGGCGGGGCCGTCATGGCGCACGATCTCACCGCCCGCGCCCTGCTCGGTCCAGGCCGAGATCTTGCCGGAGTCGGCGGCGAAGATGAATCGCGAAGAGCCGGTGAGCTTCTGCTCCTTGCCGTCGACCGTGACGGGCTGGTCCTTCACCACGAAGATGTCGGAGGTGATGGGCGCGGGGTTGAAGACGACGCCGGTGGTCTTGCCTTCGCTGTCGTCGCCGTCCTCGTCCGGAATGGAGTCCGCACCCGGGATCTTCACAAGCTTCAGCGGATCCTGGAACATCTTCTGATACTTGACATCCGGCGACTTGGTGACGTCACCGACGAACTGGTAGGAGTTGCCGCCCGCGCCGACCCAGAAGTGGCCGCCGGCGCCCTTCGGACGGTCCGCGATGCCCCAGGCGTTGATGAAATCGGGGAAGGTGAACTGCGCCTTGTCCTCCGCCTTGTTGGAGGCGATATTTATCTGGGCGTAGTGATTGCCGTCGAGCGCCTTGACGTCGTCATTGTCCGACGTCGTATTGCTGCATGCAGCCGCGACCACCACCGCCGCGCCGAGGGCTGACACGCGCAGCAGCGTCTTAGGCGTCGGCATGCCGCCAAAGCGTCCGTTCATCACAGGTCCTTCCGACTAAACGCCCAGATGCGGCGTTAGGTGATGCTAACCATAGCTGGAAAGAGCCGGAGTGTCGTCAGGGGACCCTAAGTTGGTGCGTTCCGCACCTACTTGAATAGGCCGATCGCGCGGGCGATGACCAGGGCGATCGTTATCAGCGACACCGCCGACTGCACCATCATGATCATCTTGGCGCGGATCGTATATGGCATTACGTCAGTGGGGCTGAACGCTGTCGCATTGGTGTAGGCGAGATACAGGTAATCAGGGAAACTCGGCGCCCAGCCCAGCAGCGCGGGGTTCGGATCCTCCTGCTGTGGGAACACGAAATCGCGATGAGAGATCGCGGCCCGGGACCCGAGCGGCCCACCACGGTCGAGTTGCCAGTACCACAGGCCGAACACGATCACATTGGTTGCCCAAATCGCGGCGCCGGAGATCAGCAGTACGAACGCGTCTTCTTGCTGCCCGTGCACGATCTGGGTGACGAGCCGGATGGCCGACCATCCGTTGGTCACGGTGATCATCGCGGTGAGCAGGACCATCGTCCGGCGCAGCCACAGTGTCGGACGGGCCTGTCCGCGCGGATCGGCGACCACCAAGCCGGCGAGAAGCACGAGTTCGAGTCCGGGTACCAAACGGTGCCCGGGTGCGAAACTGTTCGGCAGGCAGACCTGTAGCGCGACCGCGGCCACTACCGCCGCCGCCACCGGCCATCGAGACTGCACGATCCGGGTCAATGCCGGTGAAGGTTCCTGCTCTTCGGCGATATCGAGCAGCCGCTCGGTTTTGCGCAGCTGTTCCTGCAGCTGCCGCAGCGCCTGCCGCGCCGTCAAACCGCCAGGGTCGGCCGAGCCGGACCGTTCTAGTTTGTTCACCGAGTACCTCCTCTGACCGGACGGCGTCGCTTCACACGCCGACATCATCGTCGATAGACGAACAACCCGCACCATCTCGGCGATGAACTCCCGGACAAACCGGAACCAGGAACCGGCTTCGATCTCGAGATTTTTTCCACCGTGGTTCGAGCGTCGGCGCCGTCTCGGTGGGAATCAGTTTTCGGAAACGAGCCCCGGCCGCATGTCGTCTCCCACCGGTCGGATCAGGCAGGTCAGGAACCTGGGAAGTCCGTGGGGTAGTCGTATGCAGTAAAGCTCGACGAATTGCCACTCGTGTTCGAGCGTGAGCAGCCGAACGACCGATCGGGCCGATTTGATCCGGCCTTTCACCAGGTCCAAGAACGGCGTGAGGTAGTACGCAAGGTCGTCGGGGTGGATGAGATGCGTGGTCGTCAAGTTGAATTCTTTGCGATCCGCCGACGGGTCGGTGCCACGGGATGCTGGATGATGCCGCCAGGCGATTCCGGTGAGCGGCGGCGTCAGCCACTCGACAATCTGCAGGGTTTCGGTGTCGATCAATGCGATGGTTCCGCCGAGCAGCGCGACGGCCGCGTCGCCGTGATAGGTCGGCAGCACGATGCCGGGTTGACGATCCTGCTCCACTTGGAGCAGTAGCCCGCGCAGGGAATGCGGTGAGTGGTAGCGGAAGAATCCGAAGACACGAGTTGTCTTCTCGTCGTCGGCCGTCAGGACCCGCATCGGTCCCTGCCACTGTGTTCCTGGTTGCGCGTCGAGCGCTGCGGTTATCAGCCGGTCGCGTTCCTCGCACTCGATGATCCGCGACAGAAACCACGCTCCGTGCAGTAGTGGAAATCCCTCGGGCAGAACCGCCCCACCCCGCCCGCTGCTGCGCACGGTCCATTGCTTGCCGTCCCACACCAGGACATCGATCGGGGGCGGGTTCGCAGGGGTATCAGCCTGTAGACCGACCCACATCTGAACCGCCAGCGGCCCTCCGTCCGGTCCGGGCACCGGCAGTGCGAAGACCTTGTGTGTCTCGCCGCGGATCCGGATTACACGGGCGCACATCTGGTTCGATGCGATGGCGTCCGTGATGGCCGAACAGGCGATACCAGCCAAGGAGTTCGGACGGATCGCGCGATGCAGGGCCCGCTCTCGGGGCATGCCTTCCTCCGGCACGTGGCGGATGACCATGCCCGGTGTCGCGGCATCGATCAGATACCACACGTTTGCGATCCCCCTGTTCACTCGACTGTCCGGCGGCCCTTCGTCGCCTGCTGTGGTCACACGTCGCAACTATCCGACTGGGCGTCCGCGGTAGTCGAATTCGGAGTTTACTACCAGCAACATCTGTTCCGGTTGAGCCGCATCGGCGCCCTCAGCGCTATGGTGGCAGCTGGACGTGGGGTCGCGCTGTGGGTCACACTCATCCGGCACAGCGCAAACCGCAACCTCCCACCGGCAGTGGCACACTGCAGCTCATGGATGACGTCTCGCCCCGCGACCCGACGAACCCCACCATCGCCTGCGGAACCCGTACACGTAACCAGCACGACGCCCAGAACCGAGCCGGCCGCGTCGCCGCCGCCTTCGTCGCCGAAGGTATCAACCGCGGCGACCGCGTCGCGGTCATGCTGCGCAACGACATCGAGTTCCTGGAGACCTCCGTCGCCATCGCGGCATGCGGGGCGAATCCCGTTCCGATCAACACCCGATGGCAGGCACCCGAGGTCGCCCACATCCTCACCGACAGCC
Organism: Nocardia citri; assembly: GCF_054065835.1. Taxonomy (NCBI): domain Bacteria; kingdom Bacillati; phylum Actinomycetota; class Actinomycetes; order Mycobacteriales; family Nocardiaceae; genus Nocardia; species Nocardia citri. The sequence goes on along the minus strand of NZ_JBSUQM010000008.1, from coordinate 8,599 downwards.
GCGCGCGAGTCATCGTCGCCCACACCGAGTTCATCGACACGGTCGAACGGGCAATCGCCCGATCCGGCGTCGACGCGCACATTGTCGAAGTCGCCATGCCGGTCGAACTCCTCGACGAGGCGGGCCTCGACCGGTCTTTCGCGCAGCCGACGCACCGCCACCCCACCCTCGAGGAGTGGATCAGGGATCACCTCGAACCCCTGGGCTACCTGGAGGGCGCCATCGCGGACTCGATGGGACTGATATACACCTCGGGCACCACCGGCGCGCCCAAAGGCGTTCTCCGCGAACGCATGACACCGCATCAACTGCTCTCCATCGCGGGCGGCACCGCCAACCGCATGGGACTCGCGCCCGGCGGGCAGATGCTCGTGGCCGGTCCCCTGTATCACACCAGCCCGAACGCTGTCGCGGTGCTCGCGCTGCGGATGGGCACCAACATCACGATCATGCCGCGCTGGGACGGCGAGCGATTCCTCCAACTCGTCGACGAACGTCGCATCACCCAGGCCAAAATCGTCCCGACAATGCTCTCCAGGCTCCTGTCGCTTCCTCCCGAAATCCGTAGCCGCTACGACGTTTCCAGCCTCACCCATGTGATCCACTCCGCCGCCCCCTGCCCACCGACGGTCAAACGCGCCGCGATCGAATGGTTCGGCGACGCCCTGATCGAGTTCTACGGCTGCACCGAAGCGGGCACCATCACCTGGATCACCGCCTCCGAATGGCTCGCACACCCCGGCAGTGTCGGCCGCGGTGCCGACGGCTCAGCCGCCGTGGTCGTCAATGACGACCGAACCCCCTGTCCCCCAGGCGAAATCGGGCACGTATTCGTCCGGGGAGCCGACTACTGGCCGAGTTTCACCTACCTCAACCAGGACACCGTGCCCGCGGGCTCGGTCCCCGGATTCATCACCGTCGGCGACACCGGATACCTCGACCACGACGGTTACCTGTACCTCACCGGCCGCTCGAGCGAGATCATCATCTCCGGTGGCGTCAACATCTACCCCGCCGAAATCGAAGCAGCCATCGCCGCGGTCAACGGTGTCGAGGACGTCGCCGTCTTCGCCATCCCCCACCACGGAGACCTCGGCGAATCCGTTGCCGCCCATATCGTCCCCCGACCCGGCACCCAGCTCACCGAAGAAAACATCCGGGCGAGCCTGGCAGGGCAGATCGCCAACTACAAAATTCCGGCCGATATCCGCATCGTCAGCATGCTGCCGCGTGACGACTCGGGCAAGATCTACAAACGGCAACTGCAGGCCCGATACCAGAGCTGACCAAGCCCCACGATAGGCGCGTTGGGCCACTCAGCGCCATCACCGGGTTCGATCAGCCGCGCTCGGTCATCTGTTGATCCAAGCCCAGCACCACCGGTCACGATCGGAGGTTTCGATCATGACCTGCGCCGCATCACCGCGCCGACGCCGGTCAGCAGACCGAGCGCGCCGAGCACGATCCCGATGACGCCGAGCCAGCGTGCGGTGTCGTCGCTGGGGGACCCGCTGCTGGTCGACATCGCCGAAATGTCGCCGTGGTTCTCGGCCCCACCGGATTGTTTGGCCGCCAAAGCCACAGTCGGGGCGGGGTATTCGGGTTCACCCTTATCGGTGGCGGACTGATCCCACTTGACGACCTGCCCGTCAGCGTAGGTCTGCACCGCGGGCATGGTGAGTTTGTCCATATCGGGCAGCCCATTGGCGAGCACCGAGAACTCCCCGAACTGTCCCGGCCCGATCCCACCACCGGAGTCGGCGGTCCAGGTGACTGCCGTGACATTGCCGTCCTTGCGAGCTACTGTCTTCCAGCCCGGCACCGCCTCGGTGTCGACAGCGGTCACCCCCGGAATCTGCACCACCAACTCGACGGTCGGACTATTGGTCACCGATTCGTTCGGTACCCGAAACACCAGTACCGCCGAACCGCCACGCGCCGCATCCGGCGCCGACACCGTGACATGAGCCGATGCGGGAGCCGCGGCGATCATCACGGCGGCGGCTGCGGCAGCGACAGCGGTCCCGCCCGCACGTCCCAACCAAGATTTGTTCATCGTCGAGATCACTCCTTCGGGTAAAGGAATCGAACGCAACTGATGCTCAGCAGTGACGATAGCCCCGCGATGCCCGTTTACCAGGGATATCGACATATCCGACGCCCCAGCTGGTAGGAGTCGGAATATGCCTCAGCCGATACTGAACGGCTCGCCCCACACGGTGACCCACGTGACCACGTTGGCGGTCTCCACCTCGACGCCCACGAAGGAGCGGGCCTGGGGATAGCCGGTGCAAGGTCGAGGGTTTCATCGCTCCAGGACACACCGCCGCTGGAGCCACGGACCCGGTGGATCTCCTGGCCGAAATCATCGGCCTGCTCGAAATCGAGCAAAGTCCTGCTACTCCACCGACGAGACAACGCACTCCACCCGCGTACCGCGGTCACAGACGCGAATCCACCGGTGGGCGCCCGAGTCCATCGGCTACCTCGTCACTGCCACGCGCGCAGTAGGTCCTCAGGCCCCCAATGGGCAGCGAGCGGCAGGTCAGCGTCCACCCCGGACCGCGAGACCGCCACCAGCGACGTATCGAATCGCGTACCGGGAACAGCGAGGAAACCGCGGGTGAGGGCGTCGTAATCGTGGCGGTCGAACGGCCGGTCCTCGAGCCATTTGATCGATCCGACGAAATGCACCGCGCCCGCTACAGGTTCCCGGTCGGCACCGATCAGGTCGAGTTCCGGGTTGTTCTGCCGGTTCCACCAGCCGCCCACCGCTTCGGTCTCAGGCCAGCGGTCATCGGGCAGCAGGCGCGCGAGCGCTTCCCGGATCACCGGTTCTACCGCGCGACCGCGCCACGACGTCCACGAACGCTCGATCCGCTCCAACGCCAGATCGCCCCGGCCACGTTCGATGAGCGGAACTCCGCGCTTCAGGAACGCGAGCCAGAACCTCACATAGGAGTCGGCGATGCGGTAGCGCTTGTTCTTGCTGTCCGGTTTCGTGGACAGCGGCAGATCCGCAGCCACTATCCGCTTGGCCTGCAAGGTGTTCAGCAGTGGCGTCAAGGTTCCGGCCGGCAAGGCGCCCCTGCTGCCCGCGGCGGCGGCGATGGCGCTGTAGGTGCGTTCGCCGTTGCCGATCGCCTCCAGCACGGCTCGGGAACGCGACGCCTCGGGGAACTCGCCGAGCAGTGATAGTTCGCCTGCCACCAGCAACGGCGAGAGCGAATTCGCCGTAGCATCGCGCAGGAAGTCCCTGCGGCTCATACCCGGTCGCCAGGACTGGACGATTTCCGGGAATCCGCCGGTCATCAACAACGCGTCTAGGGCCTCGGCCGCTGACAGTTCCGTCATAGCCTGCACATCCGCCAGATGCAGCGACCGAACGGTCATCTTCGTCGCACGCCCGAAGAAGGGCCGGCCGTGCGACTGCAACGCTTCCATCACCGAGATGTCACTGCCCACCAGCACCAGCAGGACCGGCTTGGCCGAAAGGTGCCGGTCCCACACCGTTTGCAGTGCCCCTTCGAACTCGGAGTCCTGCCCTACCAGCCAGGGCACCTCGTCGATCACGACGATGCTCGCGGCATCGTCCGGCAAGGCGATGGCCAATGTCCGCAAGGCCTGGTTCCAATCCGCTGCCGATATCCCCGAGACCAATTCGGCCTCCCGCAACGGCGAATGAGCCAGGGCAGCAACGAAATCCTCCCGCTCGGCGAGCGGGTTGCGGCCCCGTGTCGCCTGAAAGACGACATATGGCAGACCGGAGCGATCACAGAATTCCTGAACCAGCCGCGACTTCCCCACACGCCGCCGACCAGTCACGATCACAGCACGCCCCCGAGTCGCACCGGTCCCATCCGTCACAAATTCCAGCTGTCGCCGCAGCTGATCAAGATCCGCCACACGCCCCTTGAACTCCACCAACCCACCTTCCGTCAAAAAAGACAGTTCCCATCTTACATAGATTCAATCTAAGTAAGATTAGATCTATGCAAATTGGCAACGGTATGCGTGGGCTATGTCCCTTTCTACGGGTGGAGAATCTGCGACCAAGGCGACTGCTCGATCTCAGCGAGCGGCAGTCGCGTGCCGCCGATCCGGACCCTCGAGTCCGCCAGAACCGGTCGCCGCTCCTACACCACGGCGTAGACGGTGTTGAGGTCGACCAGCATGGGGCTGTCGACTTCCTTCGGCCGCCGCCCGAGAGCGATGCCGACAGCCTGCAGGTTCTCATCGAATCCCGCTCCGCTGTAGCAGGTCAGGATGGTTTGACTGGTGTCATATCCCTTGGCCGCCAATAATTCCCGCGCACGCCGCAAGCGGTCCACCTGCCCGACGGTCATCGTGCGGTCCCATTTGACCTCCCCCAGAGACAGGATGCGTCGCGGCTGCCCGGTCTCCTCTGGCGCCAGCACCGCGACATCGACCTGAATCTGCCGCTTGTCACGCGGATCGCTGACTGTCGCGGCCGCCACATGCCCGGGCAGTTCACCGAACACCTCGGGCCCCACCGACATCGCCCAGTCCCGGCAGATTCCCTCGAAATGCGGGCCCACCACCTGCGACAGGAATGTGGTACGCGAATTGCGCCATGCCGCTTCGGGATTCCCACGCTCCAACTGGGTCCATTCCCGCCGCATGATCGCCTCGTAGAACACGATCAGCGGCTCAGCCACTCGATACACAGATTTGCCCCGATTGAACGGATCCGCCTCCCGGATTACCAGCTGAGCATCTTCGAGCACCGACAACGGATGCCCGATGTCGGTGGAACTGCGGCCGATGGTGTTCGCGATACCGCCCCGTGTCGTGTGCCCGCCCGCGATTCGCCCAGCACCGCGTGATACAGCGCCACATCCCGGATGTCGGTCTCCTCCGCCAACAGATACCGCGCCTCGCGGAACAGCGGCACCTGCGGATTGAGCACCGTCGCAACACCCAGGAATCGAAATCCTGAAGAGACGCCGGTGCATCACCCGCGACGAACTCACGCCGATACGCCGGCGTCCCACCCACGATCGAATGCACCAACACCGCCAACCGCGGATCCTTGGGCTCGTTACGCACCGTCTCTTGTATACCATTGTTAATGTTACTTTCCGTACGACGGCTTCCCAGATAGTCACGAACATTAGGAGAAAATAAATCCGCGCCATAGGTTTGAAACATGTCGTGCAACCAATTCATTGGAACACTGGTGCATAGCGCAGTCCATTGGTCCCCCTTCTCCTCAAATGCTCCCGGAACAGAAACCTTGAAGGCTTCTGCCACGAGGATCGGGGTCCTTGAGTTCTGATATCGGGAGGACAGAGTGTCGCGGCCAAGCTCAGCGTAGGAGACTTCGATGGCACTGCCCGGATAAGCTTGCGCAAGCTGCCGATGCGCGGCGTCGCGAGCTGCCGAGAGTTCTGTGGCAACCTGGTCGCACTCCGGAAGATTATGGACATACCAGATCTCAACGCCATGAATTACGTTGTCTTCTAGCGCCTCGTGCAGTTCTCGCCAAGCGGCAAGTAGGACGTCCGGCACACCGACTGGCTCACTCTTTGCAAGTAGCCAATTGATGGCCTGATTGAGTGCGGATGCCTTACTGGAGGGAGCCTGCTGTTTTTTTAGAATTGCTGGCCGCCTCAAACCCCTGGGCGAGGACTACCCGCCCGGCATCACGATCAATATAGAGTAAATCGCAAGCTTTGTCATTGGGGCCATCTGTTAACGATGTAGCCGCGATAGTGTCGATGTCCTCTATCTCAAACGTGAGTTGCAATGCGAATAACAACCGCTTGTTGGGACCGTACTTTTCCAGGTCGCTTCGCTCCTGAAGTGCCACATCGAGGCTATCTGTCACGGGCGTCAGACTACTCCGCCCAACCCTAGCCGCATAATGCAGCCTCCACACTCCAGAGGACCGACAGAACCGGACCTACGTTTCTGAGCGCGGCCCAGTCGTGATCCTCAGTGACATGCCTGCTGCGGCAAGGCGCCTCAGAAGCCGAGGATCGAAATACATAGACGGAAAACTTCTGCCAGCCAACGCGGCCTCCACCCGAAGCTCGCCGCCGGGCTCGCTGTGCATCGCCACCGACCTACCGCCAGCACTCATTTCATCCAGGAAAGCATTGACCTCGTCTTCCAGGCTCCAACTCGCGCCGACCCGGTGGAAACGATTTTCTCTCAGCCCATTTTCGGGATGCCGGGCCACCTCGGTACGAATTACCGGAATTTCGCGGTCTGAATCATCGATCACGGTCGACTCCTAGATGACATCGATATCGAGTGACAGCCCTAATGACGCCAGAAACGCCAGCGTCGCTGCCGATAACGTGATGGTTGGCCAAATCTCCTCGCCGGCATCCACAGCAACGGTCAGGCACCCGGTTACTCCCTGATTCGAGAGAACGTGACCCAACCGCGTGGAAACTTGCGCAAGTTTCTCAACGGCACGGTCTACCTGCTCGCCGACCTCTCCGAAGGACACCTCCAGTCGGACAACCCAGCCATCGGAACTCCTACGCAGTTTGGGAGCCGCCCCTTGTTGCCCCGCCCGCCAGTAATTTAACGGTGCCAGTCCTAGCGCCGCGGTCACCTCGTCTGGATCGAATGTGCCGGTCAATTTCAGCGACACGGTCACTTCGGAAAGCTCCTCAGCAGTCATCGCAATCTGATCCCCGTCGATTCTCCTGCACCCGCCCCGCCTTTTGGCTTATAATACACATTTCCCTTTCCATCTTTGTATAGATCGCATCGGGACGGAGGGTCTGGCTTTATATCGTGTGGGTCATGACCGCGAGCCTTGAGTTCCCTTATGTCCCTATTGGTCAGGGGTTTGTCCTGCGCAGGGTTTCGCGTCCGTTCCTCGGTTTGATCCCATTCCGGCTCGCCTTCGGCGGAGTCATCGATCGATGTTATCAGGACTCCAAGACCTGCGATGGTAAGCAATCCACCGGTCGCGAGCGCCCCAGTCGAAAATCCGATTCCTGACAACCCGCCCAAAAAAGTTCCGACTGCCCTGGCGATCGCGGCGGCGGCCGTTTCGAGAGCCACTCCTTCCAACGTCACCGACTGGGGATTGCGGATTACCACTGCTGAGACCGCGATGACCACAGATGCACTTACAACGACAGCCGTAAACTGGGTATTGATATCCGTCCGCATCGTCGATAATGCAGCAGATAGTTTCTCGGTCGATGCGGCGAAATCAGAGGAGGCCAACTCGATATCGCCTGCACTGGTCGCGAGAGTGCGCAGGTGGTCTACCAGATATGGGATATCCTCCGGAGCGTCGGAAGAATATGTTTGTTCCAGGCCTTCGGCTACCAATCGCAAGCGGGTCTGCGCGCCGAATACGCTGGTGTGAGAGGAAAAGGTTTTCCACGCCTTCGCTACCCTGTCGAACTTGTCAGTGTCGCTGTCGGGGATCTCGCCACTTGCGACCTGAGCAACCACTTTTTCGTACAAGCCGGGAAACTCTGATTCGAGCCCGCGACTATTCACGTGTGCCGAGGCGACGCCGATCACCGAGCCAGCGCCGTACGGCAACTCCGTGGGAAGCGCCCTCGGAAGCGTCGGCCTGTCATCCTTGTTTGGGCTCCGATTTGCCTTATACTCGCCGCAGGCCCAATTGTAACCAGCGGCCGTCAGCACGTCCCCGAGTCGCTGCAAAGCGCGGGCAAAATTCGTTGCAAACAGGGTGAACGCACCGACCCGCTCATCGTATCCTGACGCCCAGGCCTTGATCGCTTGATAACCACCCGCCATCCCGCCCGTGGTAAGCAGGACCTTTTGCAGGGGGTTGTACACATCCTGGAATGCCTTGGATACGGCATAACATTCGTCGGCGGCACTATAGTAGGTTTGCGGCGCGACGCCTACCACGTCATCCCCTTGCCATTCGCAGATTCAATTCTGACGCTTCGGAATACGAAGAATGGGCCGTCTGCGCCGCCCGCTGCATCTGCTCCAGCCCTTCGACCAGTTCGCGTGCTGCCGTCATCCATTCCTGGTGTTCCTCGGCGTAGGCTGTCGCAGCTGTACCTGCCCACTGCCCGCTCTGTATTAGGCCCTGCACTTTGCTTTCGAGTTGATCCAGATTGTCGGAAACGAACTCCTTGAAGCCACGGGCACGCGCCGTCACATTCTCGATGTGGTCGAGGTCGAACTCGAATTCCGAGGACATGACGTCAGTCCAACTGCAGCGAGTTGTACGACGATGCGTTCGTGCTGTCACGGTCCTGGTACGTCGCCGCAGTGACGCCGAGCTTCTCCGCCAGGTCGGTGAGCGAGTCCCACACCTTCAGCGCGCCGTCCTGCATCTCGTCCCAGCCGGTGCGATAGGCATCGGCCGCACTGCCCCTCCAAGTACCAAACAGCGCCTGAACCTCCCGGTCCAACGACGTGGAGCCCGACTTCAGTTGCTCTGCAATGTTATACGCGAACTTGCCGACGGCCTTGACTTCGTCCGGCACCACGTTCAGCGATGGATCACCTGTGGTCATGCCCCCTCCCCATTCGATGGCCAGCACCTGCGAGCATACTGACAACCTCGAAGGTCGACAATTTCATCACCGACCGTCGCGATCGAGGTCGCAAGGATCGC